>CAMJFC010000010.1 GCA_946404865.1 uncultured Prevotellaceae bacterium | reverse complement strand
TACCATCGAGGAGTATGAGGCTCGCATGAAGGCCATCACCGACTATGCCCAGGAGAAGATGAAGGAATATCCCAACATCAAACTGCTCTGGGGCACTGCCAATGTGTTCGGTAATAAACGTTATGCCAACGGTGCCAGCACCAACCCTGATTTCGATGTGGTGGCCCGCGCTATCGTTCAGATTAAGAATGCCATCGACGCTACCATTAAACTCGGTGGACAGAACTATGTGTTCTGGGGTGGACGTGAGGGCTACATGAGCTTGCTCAACACCGACCAGAAACGTGAGAAAGAGCACATGGCTCAGATGCTCACGCTCGCTCGCGACTACGCTCGCAGCAAGGGATTCAAGGGCACGTTCCTCATCGAACCCAAACCCATGGAGCCTAGCAAGCACCAGTATGATGTGGACACCGAGACCGTGATTGGTTTCCTTCGCGCTCATAACCTCGACAAGGACTTCAAAGTGAACATCGAAGTCAACCACGCCACGCTCGCCGGCCACACCTTCGAGCACGAACTGGCTTGTGCTGTTGACGCTGGTATGTTGGGCAGCATCGATGCCAACCGTGGCGACGCTCAGAACGGATGGGACACCGATCAGTTCCCCATCGACAATTTCGAGCTGACACAGGCCATGATGGAAATCATCCGCAACGGCGGCCTGGGCAACGGCGGTACCAACTTCGATGCTAAGATTCGTCGTAACTCTACCGATCTTGAGGATCTCTTTATCGCGCACATCAGCGGTATGGATGCTATGGCACGCGCGCTCATGAACGCTGCTGCTATCCTTGAGGAGAGCGAACTGCCCGCAATGAAGAAAGCTCGTTACGCTTCCTTCGATGAGGGTGTCGGTAAGGACTTCGAGGACGGCAAACTCACCTTCGAGCAGGTGTATGAGTATGGCAAGAAGGTAGGCGAGCCCAAGCAGACCTCTGGCAAGCAGGAGAAGTACGAGACCATCGTCGCGCTCTACGCAAAATAGTATCCTAGCGTGACCGGTCTCGGTCGCGCTTTCCATCGGTCGCGCTTTCCATCGATTGCGCTTCCATCAGATGTGCTCTGCATCATCTCGATCGCGCTCTCTGTCAGTAATCCATCAAAAGAAGCATCTCCCAAGGTGCTTCTTTTTTCTTTCTCCACCATGCCCCATCGTTGCGTGTGGTGTTGTGCCGCAGTGCCCCATCCTCGGCTACATCCCCAAAGCGGCCTATTTCGGCCTTGCCCCATCCTCATTATGATTAGCATTGCTAATCCTGTTACTATTCGAAAAGTCTTTGTAACACCCTGTAGCTTTTTACTCCTCGTTTTTTCATAACTTTGCAGCATCATCAATCAATGGATTATAGCAACATGAAAAAATGGTTTCTTCTGGCTTTTTGCGCCATCGGTATGTGTGCGGTCTATGCACAAAAAAACAGCCCCGTCGTTTTCGATTCTTATGAATGGGATTTCGGTACGATTGATGCCGGGAATGGGGCGGTGTGCCATACGTTTACTCTCAAAAACAAGTCGAAACAACCTGTGAGCATAGCACGAACCATTCCTTCCTGCGAATGTGTCAAGGCGTTTTATCAGGAGACGGAGGTGGCTCCCGGTCAGTCGGCACAGGTGATGGTGGCGCTTAACCCGAAACAATCCTTGGGTAAGTCGTTCCGTAGCGTCGAACTCCTCGATGAGAAAGGGAAAACGCTTGCGTCGCTCTCCGTCAAGGCTGTGGTGAACGAAAGCGCTTCGCAGGCCAACCGGACATATCCTTATATGAATCCGCAACTCTCTTACGCTGAGCGCGTGGAAAACCTGCTCTCGCTCCTGACACCCGAAGAGAAAGTGGGATTGATGATGAACAAATCAATTTCTATTGACCGGCTCGGTATCCCTTCCTATAACTGGTGGAGCGAGGCGTGTCATGGCGTCCGACAAGGTGGTTACACGGTCTATCCGCAACCCATCGGCATGGCATCGGCTTTCAATGAACAACTGGTCTATAATGTCTTCTCAACGGTCTCAGACGAGGCGCGCGCCAACTGGAACCGCTCCGATCACAATGTGTTCAACGTGCCGATGGGCACGGTGTATTATCCTGGCAATCCCGAACTGACATTCTGGTGTCCGAATGTGAATATCTTCCGCGACCCGAGGTGGGGCAGAGGACAGGAGACCTGTGGCGAGGACCCCTATCTCAATGCAGTGCTTGGTGTGCAGACGGTGCTTGGTATGCAAGGCAATGACAGCCATTACTTCAAAACACATGCCTGTGCGAAACACTATGCGGTGCATAGTGGTCCCGAACCGCTCAGGCACACTTACAACGCTTCGGTTTCCATGCGCGACCTGTGGGAAACCTATCTGCCCGCCTTCAAAGCGTTGGTCAAGAAGGGGAATGTCAGAGAGGTGATGTGCGCTTACAACCGCTACGAAGGGGTGCCGTGCTGCACCAGCGACCGTTTGCTCATCGACATCCTGCGACGCAAATGGGGGTATGACGGCCTCGTCGTCACCGATTGCGACGCCATCAATAATTTCTATTCCAAAGGACAGCATGAGACGCACAAAGACCCGCTGTCGGCTTCGGTCGATGCGGTGCTCAACGGCACTGATTTGGAGTGTGGCAAGGTGTTTATGGTGCTCACCGAAGCTTTGCAGAAAGGACTCATCAAGGAAGAGGTGCTTGATGGTCACCTGAGAAGGACGCTCTTGGGACGCTTCGAACTCGGTATGTTCGACCCCGCCGACAAGTTGCCGTGGGCTAATCTCGCGCCTGAGGTCATCAGCAGTGAGAGCAACGACCAGTTGGCTACACTGGCGGCGCAGGAGTCGATGGTGCTGTTGAAAAACAATGGCATCCTGCCGCTCTCTAAAGGATTCAAAACCATTGCTGTCGTAGGGCCGAATGCCGATGATGTCGAACTGCTCAATGGTAACTATGGCGGCACACCGACGGAGCAGCATAAACACTCGCTGTTGCAGGGCATCAAACAGGCGATGTCTCAGGCGAATGTGATTTTCCAGAAGGCATGCGAGCGCGATGATGACTACACGACGGTTCATCACCTGCAGGACTTCAACGAGGGTAAAGGCATCAAAGTGGAGTTCTACAATAACAAAGAGTTGAGCGGCGAACCTGTCAAGACCGGCTATTACAACAGCATCGACTTCACGACCTTCGGTGCCTGGGGTGTGGCTGAGGGGGTTGACAACGACAACTTCTCGCTGCGCATCACGGGTACTTACCACGCTGCTTTCACGGGCGAGATGAAATATACGCTCGCTTCAGATAATGGCTATCTCTTGAAGGTGAATGGCGAGGTGGTGGAGGAAAACAAAGCTTCTGACCGTCCTTCGTTCGGTTTCCAACGCAAACCTACATATAAATCGTTCTCCGTGACAAAAGGCCAAGACTACGAGTTGTGTCTGGAATACAAACGCGGCAACGGACATTTCGCATTGCTCAGAGGAGACATCTGCGAGCGCAACCTCGTCGATTTCTCTTCGCTCGCCCAAGAGGTGAAAGCGGCTGATGTCATTATCGTCATTGGTGGCATCTCGCCCCAAATGGAAGGCGAGGGAGGTGACAAGAGCACCATTGAACTGCCGCAGGTGCAGCAGCGGCTCATCCGTGCCATGCACGAGACGGGGCGTCCTGTTGTGCTCGTCAACTGCTCGGGTTCGGCCATGGCCTTCGCCTCTGTAGAGGACCAATACGATGCGCTCATCCAAGCCTGGTATCCGGGGCAGGGTGGGGCGAAAGCGCTGGCTGATGTGCTGTGGGGTGATTACAATCCCGGCGGAAAACTGCCTGTCACGTTCTATGCGTCCAATGACGATCTGCCCGACTTCCTCGACTATAGTATGGAGAACCGCACCTATCGCTATTTCCGCGGTCAGCCCCTCTATGCTTTCGGCTATGGTTTATCTTATACCACTTTCCAAGTGGGTAAGGGAAAACTCTCCAAGAAGTCGATGAAGAAGGACGGACAGGTAACGCTCACTGTGCCTGTGACCAATACGGGCTCGCGCAAGGGAACTGAGACGGTACAAGTCTATGTCAAGGCTGTTGATGACCCCGGTGCACCCATCAAGGCGTTGAAAGGTTTCCAAAAATTATACCTTAAGCCAGGTGAGACGCAGAAGGCAGTCGTAACACTCGATGCCGAGGCTTTTGAATACTACGACCCCTCTATCGATGAATTGTCTACACGTCCCGGTCGTTACAAAATCTTATACGGAACGTCATCGCGCGAACAAGACCTCAAATCCCTTGATTTTGTTGTCAAGTAAAAGAATTGGCACGTCATGCTCTTGCGGGTTTACCATGTTTTGTCCCAAGCGACATGAACGGTGACACTAAAATCAACGTGGGCGATTTCATCGCCATCGGCAGCATCATCCTCCACAGCGGGCAATAGCCAAAAAACCTCAGAGTGGGGACGTTGCTTCAACAAAAACCCCAGAAGGGGTGGATATCATCATGCAATTGCGGGCGCAATATCGCGCCCGCAATTGAAGAAAGTGAACTCTATTGCTTGTCCGAAGGTAAATGAACCGGGGTTGCTGAAGTTAAGCGAAAGATTGTTGTATGGTTTATAATAAGCGAAAAACTTTCCCGCCCATATATCATCTTGCAACTCTTTGATATAACGTGAGCCTAAATTCTGGAACACAGGACTCAGCATATCTGCCGGCAGGATGGCGGAGGCTTTGATGCCGAAGTTGACAATCTCTTCTTCAGGGAATATGGCGTTAACCAGATAAAGGTGTAACGGTGTGCAGGTTCGCTCGCCTTGTTTGTCAAGGTATATCAGTTGCGTCCGTCCACGCTGGAAATAGTTGGGGATGGCGATGAAGATACCTAACAGCAGCGCGCATACCAAGGCACGGTACGAATATTTCCAATGGTTCATCCACCGGCGCGATTTCAGCCATTTTTTGTTTACCATCACAAGCAATAATACAGACAACAGTCGATATTGCCAGGTGGCGAACAAGAAGATGGCCAAGAAGATGAGCAGGCCGGATATAATTTTTTTCTTCATAAAGTCAGGTGTTAGAATGATATCAAATAGATTTGTTTTTCGTGATACAAAGATAGCCCTGTTTTTGCCATCAAACAAACAATCCTGCCATCGTTGTACGAAAAGGCAGGATTGCTGTATGAAATGGTTCAAATAGTCTTATTGATTCCCTCAAATCATCACATCTCGTCGATTTCTCCTCCTGTGCGCTCCATGATGCTGGCCGCCAAACCGTCGGCCGTCTGGATGATGGCGACCAAGGGGTAAAGCATACGGGCTGTGTCGTAATTGCGCTGGTCTTCATAACTGTTCATGTTCACACCCCAGGCACCCATGTGCCAACGGATGGCCAACATCTCATCGTCGTACAAGTCCAAACCGCTACAGAGCAGCAGTATGACTGACTTCTCGCCATGGCCCATCGGGAAATTCTTATAGGTCACCTTATATCCTTCGGCATCTTCCCACATGCCTAAGTTGTTCTTACGACGCTTGACGGTGGGCTTGTAGATGTCTGTCTTGCAAACGTCGTGCAACAGACTGGCGATAATCACACTCTCGCGTTTCACTTCGTTGGCAAGGTATGGCTCCAAGGTCTTCATCCCTTCATAAACGGCAAGGGCAGCCTTGCATGTGTTCAACGAGTGGGTCACCAGACCGCCTGCAACATTCAAGTGGTGACCGGCAGAGGCGGGTGCTTCATAAAAGCCCCAATCCTCCAGGTCTTTCAACAAGTCCTCCATGCCGTCGCGATTCGTCGAACGCAACAAATCAATAAACTCTTCTTTTATCTTCTTAATATCGCTTGCCATCTCTTTTACTCTATTTCTTTTTCCTTTTTCTTATTCTTATTCTTTTTCCCTCTTTTCCCATTTTCTCTTTTTCCCTTTTCCCCTTTTCCCCTTTTCCCCTTTTCCCCTCATCTTTGTTTACTAACTACTCCCTCCCCTCGGGGAGGGTTGAGGAGGGGGCTTCATTTCTTTTTCTTCTTCACCCACCACCTAATCAGGAAATACACAATCACGACTCCTACAATGGCCAAGATGCCCCACTTGATATAGTCGCCATATTCCTCTAACTTCTCGGTCAACTGATCCTCGGGCACAACAGAGTGCAGATACCAACCCAAAGCGGCAAGGATGCAATTCCAAACACCGGCACCAATGGTGGTGTAGAGCAGGAACTTCCAATAGGTCATCTTCGCCAAACCTGCAGGGATGGAGATGAGGTGGCGAATGCCGGGTATCAGACGACCCGAGATGGTGGCTGCCATGCCATGGTCATTGAAGTATTTCTCGCTCTTTTCTACTTTTTCCTGGTTCAACAGGCACATCTTGCCCCATTTGCTGTTGGCAAACTTATAGATGATGGGGCGGCCTAAGTAATAGCCGGCCACATAGTTGATAGATGCGCCCAAATCAGCACCTATAGTGGCAAACAATATGACCAGAAACACATTCAGGTGTCCACCGGCGGCATGATATGCTGCGGGCGATACGACCAACTCCGACGGTACAGGGATGACCGTGCTCTCCAACAGCATCAGTAACAATACCGTTCCGTAATTTAATTGTCCTATCAAGGACGTTATCCAATTCATTTCTTTATCGTTTAATTTTCAATACCTTTCTTCGCGTATCCTAAATAGTCCTCGGGTTCCATGCCTTCCGGGAAGAAACCGCTCAGCACATTCCGGGCTTCTAACGGATTCTCATGGACGGCTTTTTCCAAATAGCGGAGATATTCTTCTTTGTAACCCAGTTCATGGGCGCATACGGCCAAATAGGAATAACCGTCGTGCCATTCATCGCCTGCGCTGTCGAGCAAAGAGCGCAACATCTTGTATGCCAACTGAATGTAGTCGTTGTCGTAGATGGAGATGGCGATGCGCAACAGGATGTCGGGCGATGACCCAGAGTCGTTGATGGCTTGCTGAAAGCACATTTGTGCCTCGTCAATCCGTTGGTGCTCCAAATACAGATGCCCCTTCAATACCATCATCTCATTGTGGTTGCAGTCCAACGACTCAGTCTTACGAACATATTCCAATGCTTCGTCCAAACGGCCTGTGCGACTCAGTGAGAAGGCCATCTCTTGGTAGATTTCCAACGCATACTGGGCGTTTTCTCCCCGGTAGTTGCGTTCGGCGGCCTGAAGGTGAGCGATGGATGCCTCAAACTGACTCATATTAAAGAGGCAGATGCCTTGATACAGTTCGCCAACCGACTCGTCGGGGTGCATCTCAGTGTATTGGCGGTAATACTTCAGTGCCTCGGGATAGTTATAGAGCATCAGAAGACCGTTGGCTTTGTTCAACAGGGCTTCCTCGTCGCTCGGATTGATGGCGATGGCATATTCGCTGCTCGTGATGGCCTCTTGAATGTTGTTTTGCATCAGTTGCGAGGCCGACAACTGGTTCCAGTAAAAAGCAGAGAAGGGGTTCTCGTCTATCAGCCGGGTGAAGATGCGCTCACTTTCTGCGTAATCGCCCTTGCTGAGAAGGATGCGCCCCAATGCTTCTTGATAGTCGTTGCTGTCCGTTTCGTCCGACTGTTTGAGCCATTCCTGCGCTTCGTCCATCCGCTCATAGTCGGCAAAGAGGGTGGCCACATCGAGGATGAAATCACTGCGGTCCAACTCGTCGGTCAATGAGTCATAACGGTCGTGTAGATAGCGGTCGGCCTGTTCATAGTCGCCACGGTTGAGCATGATTTCGGCTTGGATATAGTAGTAGTCCAGGTCGCTCTTGTCGTCTATCTGGTCGGCATACGCTTGAGCCTGCTCGATGTCTTTGTCGTGGGTCAGTGCCTTGCGGGCCATGAAGACAAGGGGGGCTGTGGCTCCGGCGAAGATGTTGATGGCATACGCAGCAGCCGACACAGCATCGTCGAGCATCCCACAGTTGTGGTAATACTCGGCGATGTCGGTCAACTGCTCCGAGTCAAGATAAGTGGAGGCTCCACCTTCTCGCATCGTCTCATATTGTCGGAGCAGTTCCTTAAACTCTTTGCTGTCGAAATATGCGTTCTCCACCAGCAGGTTATTTGTTCAGTTTGGCCCACGTGTCTTTCAGACCTACGGTCTTGTTGAAGACGGGGTGCTCGGGCGTGGAGTCGAGGTCGGCCATGAAATAACCGATGCGCTGGAATTGCAGATATTCTCCAGGTTTGCGTTCTGCGGCATATTCCTCCACGTAGCAATGGTTGAGGATTTGTAGCGATTCGGGGTTGAGCAACTCGCGGAAGTCGCGCTCGTCGGCTGATGGATTCTCTACGTTGAACAAGCGGTCATACACACGCACTTCGGCTTCATGGCAGTGGTCGGCCGACACCCAGTGCAGGGTGCCTTTCACCTTGCGGTTGGCTCCTTCCTTACCGCTCTTGCTCTCGGGGTCGTACTCGGCATAAATTTCTTCTATCTCACCGTCAGCACCTTTCTTGCAACCCGTGCACATCACGATATAGGCGTTTTTCAGACGCACTTCCTTACCCGGGGTCATGCGGAAGAATTTCTTCGGGGCGTCTTCCATGAAGTCATCACGCTCAATCCAAAGGTTCTTCGAGAAGGTGATGGTATGGGTGCCGTCAGCCTCGTTTTCGGGGTTGTTGATGGCGGTCATCTCTTCGGTCTCGCCGTCAGGATAATTGGTGATAACCAATTTCACGGGATTCAACACGGCGCTCACACGCAGACTACGGGCATTCAAGTCCTCGCGTACGGCGGCCTCCAACAAAGCCATGTCATTGAGAGCGTCAAACTTGGTATAACCGATGGAGTCGATAAACTTGCGGATGCTCTCGGGCGAATAACCGCGGCGGCGCATACCGCTCAGGGTGGGCATGCGGGGGTCGTCCCAACCGTTCACCTTGTTTTCCGTCACTAATGCCAGCAGTTTGCGCTTGCTCATCATCGTGTAGGTCAGGTTCAGACGGTTGAACTCAATCTGGCGCGGACGGTACGAGGTCTGTCCCTCTTTCTCCTGCAGGAAATCGATAAACTGGTCATACAGCGGACGGTGGGGCACAAACTCCAAGGTGCAGATGGAGTGGGTCACGCCCTCGAAGTAGTCGCTCTGACCGTGGGCGAAGTCGTACATGGGATAGGCGTTCCACTTCGTGCCGGTGCGGTGATGGGGTGTGTGGATGATGCGATACATGATGGGATCACGGAAGTGCATGTTGGGGTTGGCCATGTCGAGTTTGGCACGCAGCACCATCGACCCTTCCACGGCTTCGGGCGTGTTCATCGCATAGAAGAGTTTCAGATTCTCTTCGATGGGACGGTCACGATAGGGTGAGGGTTTGCCGGGCTCTGTTGGTGTGCCCTTTTGCTCTGCGATTTGCTCCGATGTCTGCTCGTCGATATAGGCCATGCCTTTCTTAATCATCCAAACGGCGAAGTCCCACAGCTGCTCGAAGTAATCCGAGGCGTAATAGACATTGCCCCAGTGGAATCCCAACCACTTGATGTCGTTGAGGATATTCTCTACATATTCGTTATTCTCTTTCGAAGGGTTGGTGTCATCGAAGCGGAGGTTGCACACACCATGGTATTTCTCGGCAATGCCGAAGTCCATGCAGATGGCCTTGGCGTGGCCGATGTGCAGATAACCGTTAGGCTCTGGCGGAAAACGCGTCTGAATACGTCCTCCGTTCTTACCTTCTTCCAGGTCTTTCTCCACTAACTGTTCTACGAAACTTAAGCTTCGTTTCTCTTCATTGGTGTTCACTTCTTCTGTCATAATTGTAGTCTTAAAGCCTCACCCCAGCCCCTCTCCGGAGAGAGGGCTGTGAGATGATGAGTATTGTATGTTATTATTACATTTTTATGATTGTTTCTTATTGCGTCTCGTTCACTATTCACTCCCCTCTCTACAAGAGAGGGGTTGGGGGAGAGTCTTACTTCTTAATCCCTCTCTCGTTCAGTGCCTGAGTGTATCGGCGGGCGTTGGCTTGGTGTTCTGCCATCGTCTTTGCGAAGTTGTGCGTGCCGTCGAAGGTCTCTTTTGCGCACATGTAGAGGTATTCATGTTGCGCTGGACTGAGCACCGCGTCGATATTCACGCGCTCAGGGTTACGTATCGGACCGGGAGGCAGTCCGGCGTATTTATAGGTGTTGTAAGGGTTATCCACGGTCAACATGCTGTTCAGCACCCGTTTGGCACCGAAGTTCTTCAATGCGTATTTCACAGTCGGGTCGGCTTGCAACAACATATTGATTTTCAGACGGTTCAGATAGAGGCCGGCCACCGACGGCTTTTCCTCTTTGTTGTTGGTCTCTTCGGCCACGATACTGGCCAAAGTCACTGCCTCGGCGGGGGTCAGACCTTGGGCTTGGGCTTGCGACTTGCGCTCGTCGGTCCAATATTTGTCACTCTCTTTCTTCATCCGACTAATCAACTCCTCGGCTGTCACGTCCCAGTTCATACTGTAGGTCTCGGGCAGGAACAGACCAATCACATTGGCTGTGTCGGTGCCGTATTTCGCACAAATAGAGGGGTCGCTGAGCGCATTCAACAGTGTCACGCTGTCCATTTCCAATTTCTTCGTCACACGACCGGCCAACACATCGAGGGTGCGCACCGATGGCACAGTGACGTTTAACGGGGTCTGCTCACCAACTTTCAGTTTTTGATAGAAGCGGTAGGCGCTGATTTTCTCGTCGATGGCATAACGGCCCTTGTGGATGTTCGACGCATATTTGCCGCTGCCGGCTAAGAGCTTGAACCCTGTCATGCAGCGGCCTTTCGATACGGTGGCCACTTTCGTATAGACGGAGTCGATGTTGTCGTCGCTGTCGATATAGATATATTGGGTCTTGCCCGTGTCGTTCATGGCTGAAAACAGGAAATACCATGCGCCTGCGCCGAGAATGACAATCAAGGCACCCAATGCGATTGCAATACGCTTGAGTATCTTCTTCTTGCTTGCGCTCTTCTTCTTTTTTGTCTTTTTCTCTTTCTCTTTCTTCATGATGGGTTTTGTAAATGGGCATGTCTGCCTTGACCAATGTAAATTTGCCGCAAAATTACGATTTTTTTTTCAATGTGGAGGACTATTTCGTAGGTTTCTCTGCTTATTTTGACGGTTTTTTAAAAAAATGGTGTAATTTTGCAAAAACTATTAGCCAAAAACATGAAATTAAGATTCAGTATTCACTATCATACAGAATGGGGGCAGAGTATTCATGTGCTCCTTACTTACCGAAACCACGATGGTAGAGAGAGAAGGGAGAATGTGCCTCTGCTCACCGACGACGGTTCTTTTTGGACAGCGGAGACTACGCTGCTGCAAAACAGACAGAACCCGGTGGTTGCCATCGAATATGAATACCAAGTGGAGGATGCGGAAGGGAAGGTGCTGAGACGGGAATGGAACAAGGCCCGGCGCTACTTCGCGGTTGACAGCTCGGTCAACTATTTCTTTCCCGATGCTTGGAGAGACATTCCCCTCAACGATTTCCTCTATTCGTATGCCTATCGCGTGGTCAGCGGACAGCCTCGCAACCAAATGGTTCAACTGCAGAAACTACCCATGTTCCGCAAGACCATCATCTTTAGGGTTTCCGCTCCGCAGTTGCAGAAAGGTGAGACCATAGGACTTTGCGGCAGCCATCCCGCGATAGGCGACTGGAACCCTTCCCGGTTCTTGAAAATGTCGCCTGTGGGTGATCACGACTGGATATTGTCGGTCAATGTCGATGCCATCCGGCTGCCTGTGGAATATAAGTATGTGGTGATTGATGAACAGACGAATCAGATCAAATGTTGGGAGGAGGGTGATAACCGGACCACTGCCGATAACGAGGTGGCCGATGGTCAGGCTCTTGTGTTAGGCGGAGGGTTGTTGCGCATCAAAGAACCGAAATGGAGGATGGCGGGAGTGGCGGTGCCTGTTTTCTCTTTGCGCTCCGAGCACTCTTGTGGCGTGGGCGATTTCGGCGACCTGGCGAGGATGACGGAATGGGCGGCGATGGTGGGGATTAAACTCATACAAATCTTACCCGTCTGGGACACGACCACAACTCACTCTTGGACCGACTCTCACCCCTATAGCGTCATTTCAGCCTTCGCGTTGCACCCCCATCACATCGACATCGAACAACTTGGCGAACTGAGCGATGAGAAGAAGATGACCAACTATAACAGACAGCGGCGCGAACTCAATGCATTGGCAGAACTGGATTATCCGGCGGTGCATCGTGTCAAAATGGGCTACATCCATGATGCCTATGTCGAATTTGGGGCTGAGTGTCTGAAGTCGGAGGAATGCAGCGTGTTCTGCGATGACAACAACGACTGGCTCAAACCCTATGCGGCGTTCTGTATCTTGCGCGACAGGTTCCATACGGCCCGGTTTGCCGATTGGGATGACTATGCGGTCTATGACGACAAGAAGATAGCGGAACTATTAGAAACGGAAAAAGAGGCTTACGGAGAAATAGTCTTCACGCAGTTCCACCTCTATAAACAACTGAAGCGGACGTGCCAAATGGCACACGAACGAGGAGTGACCATCAAGGGCGACTTACCCATCGGCATCTATCGCGACAGCGTGGAGACGTGGATGCATCCCGAGCTGTTCCACATGGATGCACAAACGGCATGCCCGCCAGATAATATGTCACCATACGGGCAGAATTGGGGATTTCCTACCTATCGGTGGGAGGAGAATGTGCAGGGTAATCCTAATTCCCGCAAGATCTCGTTGTACGATTGGTTCAAACGTCGTTTCGAGGTCATGGAGCAGTTCTTTGACGCCATACGCATCGACCATATCATCGCGTTCTTCAGGGTTTGGACGCTGCCTGTCAGCGCTGTGCATGCCACATTAGGGCATTTTGCGCCCGCACTGCCCCTCAGCGAGGAGGAGATAGGACGGTTCGGACTGCCCTTCAGAAAGGAACTGTTTACAAGACCCTTTGTCAATGACAGGGTACTTGAACGCGTGTTCGGTATTCATGCGCCATACGTCAAAGAGCATTTCATGATGCAACTCCCTTATGGGCTCTATGCGCTCAAATCCGAGGTTGATACGCAAGTGAAAGTACGAGAGACTTTCGCTGGCAGAAATGACGAGAACAGCCTCTGGATTCGCGACGGACTCTATCGCATCATCGCCAATGTGCTCTTCATCGAGGATGAGGAGATGGAGGGCATGTACCATCCCAGATTCATGGTCTATAATGAACCTGTGTATGAGATTTTGAACGCTGACGAAAAAGATGCGTTCATGCGGCTGTACAACAATTATTTCTATGAGCGGCACAATGATTTTTGGGCCAACGTGGCACGGGAAAGAATAGCAAGGGTTCTGACGAATACGAAGATGCTGGTTTGTGCCGAAGATTTGGGACTGTTACCCAGATGTGTGGGGCAGGTGCTCGATGAGATGCGTATCCTGCCGTTGCAAGTGCAGTCGATGCCAAAACACTTCGGCGAGGAATTTGAGCACATCGAGGCTTATCCCTACAGGAGCGTCTGCGCCACATCCACACATGATATGCCCACCTTGCGACTGTGGTGGGAGGAGAACGCGGGGCGCACGCAGCGGTTCTATGCCACCATGATGCAAAAACAGGGTAGGGCACCGCAACACATGACACCCATGTTGGCAGAGGAGGTGGTGGCAAGGCATCTCTATTCGCCTTCGATGTTGTGCGTCATTCCTCTGCAAGACTGGCTCGCCTTCGATGCTGAACTCAGAGAGAAAGACCCATGGGATGAGCGAATCAATGCGCCATACGATGCTTACAACCAATGGAAATACCGCATGAAAGTCAGCATTGAACAGCTGATGAAGGCTGATCAATGGAATAGGAAGGTCGGTACGATGGTAAAACGGAGCAAACGATAGTCAACCTACGGTGTGGCTGTCTAAATAGCGCTGCACATTTTCTTTATAGCTCTCAGATATGGGGATGAAATGGTCGCCGAACACGATGCGGAAACGGTCAATCTGTTCTACCTTGGGCATGTGGACAATATACGACCGGTGGGTGCGCATAAACTCTGGTTGAGGCAGACTCTCTTCCAACTTTTTCATGTTCAGCAAGGTCATGATGGGCGGAAGCTCATTGTCCAGATAGATTTTCACATAGTCTTTCACGCCCTCAACAAACAGCAGGTCGTCAAAACGGACCTTGATGAGTTTGTAGTCGCTCTTGATGAAGATGAAGCGGTCTTGTGTATAAATCTGCTGTTTCGAGTGCTCGGTATGCCATAAATAGGCTTTGTTGGCCGACCTCAGAAAATCATCGTAACTGATAGGTTTCAACAGGTAGTCCAAGGCATCTACCTTATAACCGTCTAAGGCATATTGACTGAAGGCGGTGGTAAACACAATCTTGGTCTCCTTGGGGATAATACTCGCAAACTCAATGCCGCTCAACTCCGGCATTTGAATGTCTAAAAACAATAAGTCGACGCGACTCTCGCGAATCGACTTGATGGCTGCGATGGCACTGTTGTAACAACCGGTCAGGTGTAGAAACGGTGTGCGTTGCACATAACTGGCTAACAAATTGGCGGCCAATGGTTCATCGTCAATGATGATGCAATTGAGTGTCATAAAGTGTAATTTTTGAGGTGTAAATACTATGGTCGGGATTGGTTCCTTTTTCCCAGACATAATGGCCGGGATAGAGCAAGTCTAAACGACGTTGAACTTGGTGCAGGCCGATGCCGCTTCCGCTCTTGTCGGTCGCTGACTTGGGATGGTTCGAATTGACTATCTCGCAACAGATTTGCTCGTTGTCTGCAAATAGATGAAGGTGGATAAAACTCTTTTGTGTGGGGCTGATACCATGTTTGAAGGCATTCTCTACCAACGATATCAGCAACATCGGCGCGATATGCACCGTGTAGGAGTGAGGAATGACCACGTCTTCAGTGATCTCTACTTCGGGTGGCAGTCGCAGTTTCATCAGGTTGACGTAGTTGTGGATGAAGGCTACTTCTTCTTTGATGTCAATTTGATTTTGGTCATGCTCATAGAGAATATGACGAAGCATTTTGCTTAACTCCATGATGGCCGTCTGGGCTTTCTGCTGGTCAAAGGCGGTCAGCGCGTATATATTGTTCATGGTGTTCAGCAGGAAATGGGGGTTAATCTGATAACGCAGGTTTTTCAACTCTGCCTCGCGTTGAGCCATGGTGGCTGCTGCATGTGAGTTCTTCTCATCAAACCAGCGCAGCGACATGCGAATTAAGGTGGCGATACCCACACTGACGCATAGGTTGAAGATGGTATGTAGTGTTTGGATGATATGAGTGCCCGTATTCTGCTCGTCGTATGCCACGGCGGTAGGAAGCAGGTGGGCAAAGGAGAAAGGACTGCCCGACCATTTCACCCACACGCTGACAACCAGGGTTAGGATGAAAAGCATGGAAATATTGAGAAACAAGTACATGCGCAGACGGCCTTGAAACAGATAGCGAGGCACAATCCACAGATAGTTGGTGAAGTAGGAGAGAAACAGACACACGGGCAGTGCTAAACACCTGAAAAAGGTGCCTACGCTAAGCGAATGGTCCAAACCAAGGTAAAGTATGGGTGACATAAAGATAGCCAACCACACAATCACTTGCGTTAATATGTTCAACCTCTTGTTAATCGCCATTGTTCAATTCTCAATTACCAATTACCAATTCTCAATTACCAATTCTCAATTCAAAAAACACAATTCAACATTCACAATTCTTCATCGCCGCAGCCGACAATTCAACATTCAACATTCAAAACTCAAAACTCAACACTCATTCATATCGAATGGCTTCTATCGGGTCAAGTTTGGCCGCTTTCTTGGCGGGATACCATCCGAAGAACACCCCCGTAAACGTACATACGGCAAAACTCATCACGATACTCCAAGGCTGAATGGAGATGGGCCAATGGGCGAATGCCTTGATGCTATACGAGGCGCCAACGCCAAAGAGCACTCCGATGATGCCGCCAGTCACGCTCAGCATGATAGCTTCTATCAAAAACTGATTCAGAATATCTATGCCACGAGCGCCAACACTCATGCGGAGACCAATCTCGCGCGTGCGCTCGGTCACACTCACATACATGATGTTCATGATACCGATGCCACCCACAATCAGGGAGATGCCGGCCACACAGGCCAACAGGATGGTAAGCATGTTCATCGTCGAGTTCATCATGTTCGACAACTCTTCTTGTGAACGGATATTGAAGTCGTCGCCGTCGGCCTCGGCCGTGTCCGTCGCATCACGCAACTTATGATTACGGCGGAGAATTTCGGTGATCTGAGCGGTGGCTTGTTCGGTCACGCCCTCGGTGATGGCGGAGCATTGGATGCCGCCCAGATAGGTCTGGGCCAGAATGCGCTTCATGACCGATGTGTAGGGCGCCAGCACCAGGTCGTCCTGGTCCATACCCATCGAGTTATAACCTTTCTTTTTCAAGACGCCAACCACACGGAAGGGGATGGAGTTAAAACGTATCACCTTACCAATGGGGTCGCTGCCGTCAGGAAACAGGTTGTCTATCACGGTCTGTCCCAACACACACACCTTGGCACTCGTCTTGATGTCGGTATCAGTGAACATCTGACCTTCGCTCACGGTCAACTGCCGTATCTCTAAATAATCTTGGTTCACACCATAGAGCGACGAGGGGGTGTTGTTATTGCCATAAATGAATTGGCCGCCGCTCGTCACCATCGGACTCACGGCTTTTACATACGTGCATTCGTTCTTGATGGCCTCATAGTCTTCCAACTTCAGCGTTTCCATCGACGAGGCGTCCTGCCGCACTCCGCCACGCATGTCTGCGCCTGGACTGATCATAATCATGTTCGACCCCATCTCGGAAATGCTTGAGTGGATGCTTTGCTTCGTGCCTTGTCCAATGGCCAGCATCGTAATCACCGACGCAATGCCGATGATGATGCCCAATGCCGTCAAAAACGAACGCGTCTTGTTGGCCGCTATCGCCCGAATCGCTATCTTAAAAAGATTACTATAGTTCATACGAAATACTTTTAATCACCCTTATCCCTCAACCTTAAACCTTCATCCCTCAACCTTCTTCTTCCCTCATTGGCAATGCGGCCAATCCTTCGGCGGCACTTAGGATATGTTCGTTCTGTTCATCACTGATGACTCGTCCGTCGCGTAGCAGGATGTTACGGCTCGAGTAATTGGCGATGTCGGGATTGTGTGTCACAAAGATGATGGTTCGCCCCTCGGAATGAAGTTTCTGAAACAAGACCAGGATTTCAAAACTGGTACGGGTGTCCAGATTGCCAGTGGCTTCGTCGGCCAAAATCACAGCGGGGTTGTTCACCAATGCACGGGCGATGGCCACACGTTGCATCTGACCACCCGACATCTGGTTCGACTTATGATACAAACGGTCGCCCAAACCTACAGACTCCAATGCGTTGATGGCTCGCTCATGACGTTCCTTGGCCGATACACTGCTGTTGTACATCAACGGCAATTCCACATTCTCCACACTCGTCGTCTTGGGCAACAGGTTGTAGTTCTGGAAGATAAATCCAATCTTACGGTTGCGGAGCACGGCACGTTGCGACTTAGACATCTTACGCACGGACACACCGTCAAGGTAATACTCACCGCTACTCGGGGTGTCCAGACAACCCAACTGGTTGAGCAACGTGGATTTGCCGGAGCCAGACTTACCCATGATGGTGACAAACTCACCCTCATAGATTTTAAAGCTGACACCCCGCAGCGCGTGAACGGTCTCTTCGCCTACCTTGAAGTTGCGTTTCACATCCTGCAGTTCAATGACGACTTTCTTTTCTTCGCTCTTCATATCGTCCTTTTGTTTCTTTTCATCCCGTTCTTATCTATTTCTTTTTCCTTCCCGGAGGACCGGGCGCAAACGGGCTGCGTTCGCTTTCGCTTTCATCCTGTGCTTCTTCAGTGATGACTTTCAATTCGGTGATGACATCAGCTCCCTTTGCAATGCCATTGACAATCTCTGTGTGCAGACCGTCGCTCATGCCCACTTGTATTGCACGTGCTTTCAGTGTGTTGCCCTCCAGCACCCAAACCTTGTTCTTGCCTTGGATGTCTTCTATTTTCTTGTCTCCCACCGTCTCCGGGGTCGGGGTGAAACGTAGCGCCTTGCTTGGCACGCAGAGCACGCCCTGGCGTTCGGCGGTGTAGATGGTGACGTTGGCGGTCAGCCCTGGTTTCAACTTCATACTGCCGTTGGGGGCATTGATGACCACTTCATAGGTCACCACATTGTTCGTCGTCGTGGCTTCCTGACGCACTTGGGTCACTCGTCCTTCAAAAGTGTCATCAGGATAGGCGTCAACAGTGAAACTCACCCGCTCACCGGCTTTCACGTTGCCGATGTCGGCCTCATCCACATTCGCCACAACCTGCATGTTGGTCAAATCCTTGGCTATCTTAAACAGCTCAGGGGTACTGAAACTGGCTGCCACGGTCTGTCCTTCTTCGACCGATTTCGACAAGACGATGCCGTCGATGGGCGAGGTGATGGTGGCATAGCCCAGGTTGGTCTGTGCCCGTTTCACCTGCTCCTGTGCAGTGGCCACTTGCTCTTTCGACTGTTGAAAACTCAGACGGGCATTCTCGAAGTCGTTGGCACTGATGAGACCTTTCTCGAAGAGGGTCTGGTAACGGTTGAAGTTGGACTTTTGATACTCGAAGGCACTCTGTACACTCGACAGGTTGGCTTTGGCGGTATTCAACTCGCTCATCAGGTTGGTCTTGTCCAGTTCGGCGATGACCTGACCTTTCTTCACCTCACTGTTGTAGTCAACGTACAACTTGCTCACGATACCCGACACCTGCGTACCCACGGTTACCGATGTCACAGGTTCTATCGTACCAGTGGCAGTCACACTGTTCTGCAGGTTGGCTTCTTCTACCTTGGCGGTCACAAACTCAATCTTCTCTTCTTGTTTGCCGCCCTTCATCAGCCAGATGAGCCCTGCCACCAATGCCACAAGGATGATAAACAACCAAATCTTACTTCGTTTCTTCATCTTATTGTATGATTACTGATTTCTATGTTCAATTCATTCAACCGCTCATGCCTTTGAATAGAACCGCAACATGTAGAGATTATAAATGGTCATATATTTGCTCTGCAATTCATTCTGTTGGGCGGTCACTAAATTCGTTTTTCCCGTCATCAACTCGATAATGTTTTTCAGTCCGAGACGGAATTGCTCGCTCAATAGTTCATAGCTGGTCGCCTCGCTTGCTGTGGCTGTCTGAGCCGCTTGAAATTTGCTCTGGTTGGTCACGGCGTCTATCCAGTAGCCTTCGATTGTCGAATAGAGCTCTTTCTCTCTCAATTGCAAATCCAAAAGGCTGCTTTCGCGCTGCAAAAGAGCTTTGTTGATGGCGGTCTTGGTTTGGCGGTTGTCAAGCAGCGGAATACTCACTGTGGCTCCCACACTGGCGTCGAAATTGGTTTTCAACTGACTTCCCCAGGCGCGGTTGCTCATCGATGTGGTGTTCGTGGCCACGCCTGCACTGACTCCTATTGTGGGTAGTTTGCCGGCTTTGGCGATGTCGATGCTCACCTCGCTGCTCTCGATGGCCAAACGGGCATTACGTATTTCAGGGCGGTGTTCCAAAGCCAGATAATAAACCTCTGACAGTGGGGGGATGGGCTCCAAGGCCTGGGCATCGCTCATTGTGGGCGTAGCGATGTCGAAATCCGATTCTTCGGTCAACTCTAACAATTGCTTTAACTGAAACAGGTAACTCTTCACGTTGCTTTCAGCGGCCACGATGTTGTATTCGTCTGAGGCACGCTGGGCGGTCAACTGAGCCAGGTCGGCCTTGCTCATCTGTCCCACCTCTACCATCGTTTTGCCGCGTTCTTCGTTTAAGCGACTGGTGGCCAGACTCTGTTCGTTGATGGTGATGGTCTCTTTCGTATAGAGTATCTGCACATACAGACGCGTAATCTGTTCTTCGATGCTGCGGGCACTGATGGCTGAATCCAATTCGGCCATCTGGGCGGTCAGTTCGTTCAACTTGATGGTGTTCTTGTTGCGGTTGCCATTCCATACGGTCCAATTGGCGTTCACGCTGTAACTCCCATTGTAATAGACCTTGTCAATGCTACTTTGTACATATCCGTTGGCCACGGTACTCTGGCCGGTTTCAATAAAGGGGCGGTATGTCACGCTTTGCGTCGTAGAGGCGCTCAGCGAAGGGAGCAAGGCCGCACGCGACTGGAGCACGTCTTCCTCGGCCATTTGATGGGCCAGGGTGTTTTTTTTCAGTTGTATATTATGGGTAAGTGCATAATTGACGCATTCCTCAAGTGTCCATTTCTTTCCTGTATTTTGACCGTAGAGGGGCAAGGTAAAGAATGTCAACAAAAACAGCCAATTAGTAATGATTTTTCTCTTTTTCATATATAAATCTTTAATTTTCTCTGCAAAAATACATTTTTCGTTACATATCACAAAAACAATTCGGTAAAATGTGTAAATATTTCAGTAAAAGGGTGGCATTCACACCCTTTTCACCTATTCTCATACCTCTCACCTCTTACCTCTCACCTCTCACCACTTACCCCTCGAAATATCTTTTCTCGCAAAAAAAAAGAAGAAAAAAGCACCACCATTTAAAAATAATTATTATTTTTGCCAAAACAAAATGATGTTTAACCTCAAATCCTCTTTTTTATGAAAATCGGTATTCCAAGAGAATTAAAGAACAATGAGAACCGGGTGGGTATGACTCCCGCCGGAGTGGCAGAACTGGTCAGGCACGGGCATCAGGTGTACGTACAGCACACGGCCGGTGTCAACAGCGGATTCAGCGATGATGATTACATCAAGGCCGGTGCAGAAATCCTTCCGACCATCGAAGAGACCTACACCATTGCCGACATGATTGTAAAAGTGAAAGAACCTATCGAACCTGAGTACGACTTGGTAAGGAAAGGGCAGCTGGTCTTCACCTATTTCCATTTCGCCTGCGACAAACCCCTGACGGATGCGATGATAAAAAGCGGTGCCGTATGTCTGGCTTACGAGACGGTGCAACTTCCCGACCGATCGCTGCCGTTGCTCATCCCCATGAGCGAGGTGGCAGGAAGGATGGCGGCACTCAATGGCGCTTTTTATCTGCAAAAGACACAAGGAGGGAAGGGCAAACTCATCTGTGGCGTTCCCGGAGTCAAACCAGCCAAGGTGCTCGTGCTCGGTGGCGGCACCGTAGGACAGGCGGCTGCACGTGTGGCGGCGGGCATGGGCGCGCATGTCATCATCACCGACATCTCTCTGCCCCTGCTGAAAAAACTCTCAATAGAAATGCCTGCCAATGTCACACCGGTGTATTCCAATAAACATAATATTGAACGCGAACTGCCCGATGTGGACATCATCGTGGGCTCGGTCTTGGTGCCTGGTGATAAAGCGCCGCACCTCATCACGAAAGAAATGTTGGGTAAGATGCAACCGGGTACGGTGCTGGTTGATGTGGCCATCGACCAGGGCGGCTGCTTCGAGACATCACACCCCACCACACACAGTGAACCGGTCTATGAGGTGGATGGCATCGTTCATTATGCAGTGGCCAATATCCCGGGAGCTGTGCCCAACACCTCGACCATTGCTCTCACCAATGCCACGCTCAGATATGCCTTGGCTTTGGCCGACAAAGGATGGAAACAAGCTTGCAAAGACGACCATGCGCTTTACCTCGGCCTCAATGTGGTGGAAGGCAAAGTCACCTACAAAGCAGTCGCCGATGTGTTCGGTCTCCCCTACGAACCCATCACTTTGTAATACCGCAACCTATCTTTCCCAGTAATGAGTTCATCCTTAATCGACACAAAAACGACGGACAGGGAATATGCCCTGTCCGCCTTTTCTTTGTCCACTTTTTTGTCCATGACTATCCCCCCTTCTTGGACTATACATCAAGGAGCAGGAATACTATGACTAATGTCCTTCAACTTCTTTAACTTCCGAAAGTTGAGTGAATATAAGTAACCTCTCCCTCCCCTCGGGGAGGGCCGGGGTGGGGGCTTCCTCATGGCCGGGGTGGGTGCTTTTATGATAGCTCTGCCAACCGCGCAATATATTTCCCTAAAATATCGAATTCGATATTCACTACGCTCCCCACGCGAATATCACAGAAATTGGTGTTTTCCATCGTGTAAGGGATGATGGCCACTTGGAAAGTGTTGTTGGTGGGGTTGCACACAGTCAGCGACACCCCATTCACCGTCACACTGCCTTTATCAACCGTGAAATAACCACGGCGGGCCATCTCTGTGTCTTGCTTATATTCAAACGTGAAATAGGTGCTGCCGTCGGCATCCTCCATGGCGATGCAGCGGGCGGTCTCATCCACATGACCTTGGACGATATGACCGTCAAGACGACCGTTCATCAGCATCGAACGTTCCACATTCACATGGTCGCCCACTTGCAGCAAACCTAAGTTGGAGCGCTCAAGCGTCTCCTTCATCGCCGTCACGGTATATTCATCACCTTCAATCTTCACAACGGTCAGACACACACCGTTGTGAGATACACTCTGGTCGATTATCAACTCATTCGTAAACGAACAGGTCAGCTTGAAGTCGATATTTTCTTTGTCTTGATGGATGGCGGTCACCGTAGCCATCTCCTCCACGATTCCTGAGAACATAACAATTGGATTTTGGGGTTAAAAAAGGGGGCGTACCGTGATTGTGATGAAAACTCCGTCACAAAAAGATTTGAGCCTTCTCTGCTTTTGTAATCCACTGGCTGTGAAGCATTTCTTGCGAAATTATGGCCCGCCATCAGCAAAAGAAACAACTCGGTTGGATGAATTTATTTGATGAGTATCCCGATCTAACCGATACGCCCCGTATCGTTTTGCTTAGCAACTTTTGCTTCTTATACGCTGCAAATTTAAACAAAATTTTTTCAAATGACAATAAATCATCTCATTTTTTGCCAATAATTTTGTGTGATGAGATTTTTTTTGATATTTTTGCATCACCTAATTGAACCAATAATATGAATTACTGCAAAAAACTGTTATGTGTCATCCTTCTGGGGATGGTCATAACCGGCTTGAATGCGCAGAATATGCGCGAAGTGACAAAACTGAACGGCGGCTGGAAGTTCGCCTTCGGCCATGCGGCCGACCCCGTCAAGGATTTTGGCTGTGGCACGGAGTATTTCAACTACCTCACCAAAGCGAACTCTATCCACAACGAAGGACCTTATTCCAAACAATTCAATGATTCCGCATGGAGCGAAGTGCAGGTGCCGCACGATTGGGTGACGACGCTCTCTTACGCCTCCGAGGCCAGTCATTCGCATGGGTATAAAACCGTCGGTTACAAATATCCCGAGACAAGTGTGGGATGGTACAGAAAGGTCATTCATATTGACAAAGAGGACGAGGGAAAACACCTCTCTCTCCGGTTCGACGGCATCTTCCGCAACGCTACGGTATGGTTCAATGGCTTTTATATGGGCACCGAACCGAGCGGATACGCCTCACAAGTGTATGACATCACGGAGTATGCTAATTATGGAGGCGACAACCTGATTTGTGTCCGGGCGGATGCTTCGCTCGAAGAGGGATGGTTCTACGAAGGAGCAGGCATCTACCGCGATGCGTGGCTCGTGAAAACCAACGAGGTGGCGGTGGCTCCTTTCGGCATTTTCGTCTATGCGGATGTCGAACGGCCTTTCTCTTCAGCTACGATTCATGTGGCAACCGAGGTCAACAATCATTCGTTGACCGCCAAGACGTGTCAGGTACGGCAACGCCTGTTGGATGCCGATGGTAAAGAGGTGGCTGTGGCTGCTGAGGATAAGTTGACGCTCAAACCGAAAGAGACGAAGACGTGCAACCAACAGATGACGTTGACGCAACCTCATCTTTGGAGTGTCAGCACACCTTATTTATATAAAGTAGAGACGACCATTCTCGTGGACGGCAAGGTGACGGATGTTGATCTGACCAATACGGGGGTCAGAAAAATGGTTTTCGATGCCGACCGCGGATTCCTGCTCAATGGCGAACCGCTCAAACTGCAAGGGGTTAATATGCACCAAGACCATGCCGGGGTGGGGGCGGCGATGCCCGACGCGCTCATCGAATGGCGCATCAAACAACTGAAGAAGATGGGGTGCAACGCTTACCGCTCTTCGCACAACCCAGTCACTCCGGCATTGCTCGATATCTGCGACAGGTTGGGAATGCTTGTCATCGACGAGAACCGACTGACGGGTATTAACGATGAACACCTCCGACTGCTCGAACGTATGATCAAGCGCGACCGTAACCATCCCTCTGTCATGCTCTGGAGTTGCGGTAATGAGGAGTGGGGCATTGAAAACAATATCCAAGGCACTCGTCTCGCCCAAGCGATGAGGGAGTATGTGCGCCTGCTCGACCCGACCCGTCACTCTACCTTGGCCAATGCGGGCGGCTCCGAGATGATCAAAGGCACTGATGTGGTGGGATATAACTACATCATTCAAAACGATGTGGTCAACCGCCGTCAGCAACATCCCGATTGGAAGGTTGTGGGAACGGAAGAGACGACGGGATGCGGCACACGCGGTGTCTATTTCAATTCGGAACAACATCCGGGGTGGATGCGTTCCATGAACTTCGATACGCAAAAGGACGGAACGGAGAATGTCATCGAACGGGGATGGCGTTTCTATGCCGAACACGACTGGGCGGCGGGGGCATTCTTCTGGACAGGCTTTGACTACCGTGGCGAGCCCAACCCGCTCAAATATCCGGCTCATGATTCTGAGTTTGGCATCTTCGATTACTGTGGTTTCCCGAAAGATGAGGCATGGTATCTGAAATCATGGTGGACGGATGCTCCCGTCCTCCATGTCTTCCCCCATTGGAACCTACAAGGACATGAGGGTGAAGAGGTGGAAGTATGGGTCTATAGCAACTGCGATGAGGTGCAGCTCTCTGTGAATGGCAAAAAACTCGAGCGGCAGAAAATGCCGAAATACGGCCATCTGAAATGGAAGACGGTGTACCAACCCGGTAAGGTGGTGGCTGATGGATTTAAAAACGGGAAGAAGGTGCTTTCACAAACCGTGGAGACGACAGGAATGCCTGCGACGGTGGAGATGACAGCCGACCGCAAAGCGATGAAGGCTGATGGCTGCGATGCGGTGGTCGTCAATATCGAGGTCAAAGATAAGAAGGGCAGGGTGGTGCCTGACGCTTGTCCCATGCTCTCCTTCACGCTCGATGGCGACGGCAGAATCTTGGGCGGTGGCAATGGCGACCCGGCCTATCTCGGTTCCGACCATGCCCAGGCCGACGGAAAACAATTCCAAATCCCCGCTTTCAACGGTCTCGCTCAAATCATCATCCAATCAGCGGCCGTCTCCTCCCCGTCTGGTGCTTCCTCTTCTTCCCCCGCCAGTTCATCTTCTCCTTCTTCCGCCAGCGCATCCTCTCTCTCTCCAATCCGTGTCACGTGTGATGCCAATGGCTTGAAATCCAACCAGTTAGTTATCTCGCTTGGTGAATAGGAAGAGGCCAGGCTGGCATGTAATTCCTGTTTATTTCGCCTCCTAAAGCGCGGTTTGGATCATCGTGAAACTGATGTAACCATCAGTTCTAAGAGGTCTTTCCCATTCCTCAAATGTTAAAAAATGAATTTTTTCGTTTAAATATTTGCAAGTTTGGTGAATAAACACTACTTTTGCCCTATCTTATTTTTGGATTTCGAGATTTCGAAATCATGTGTTGAGGTTGGTAGCAATCCTGCACCAACCTCATTTTTTTGATCAATCCCCAAAAATAGCGAGGCCTCACGGTCCCGCTACTTCTCATGATACTTATATAATAATACACTTACAGGTCCTATGCCATGGCATGGTGTCGTAACCATACGATACACCTAATGACAGAATACGATAATCGCATACTACCAAATCACATGCTGAAAACCATGTGGCCTTTTTTCCGTACGTTGAAGCCGAAATCCCTTACATCGAGAGACTCAAGCAAATGGTTCTGGCAGGTCTTCTGACTACGTTTCGCCTACAAGTGCCTTCCCGGACAATGCCAGTGGCGTTGATGCTTGTAAGACATAAAGAAACTCACAGCTGCGGGACAGTTGGAGATTTGCACTCCATTCCCTTGTTCATCGCGTATAGCGAACCAAGAACTTTGCAAAGGTAGTGTTTTATTTCCGAAAAACACACTTTTTGGCTAAAAAAATACGACTAATCTCCATTTTTTCTCTTTTTTATGTCAGTTAGACGCTTTTTTCTTCGATTTTATAACAAAAAATTTGCACAAAAAACAAAAAACGAGTAATTTTGCCCCGATATTTTTGTCAACATCACATTTAATTATTAACAAAAACCGAAAGCCTATAGCCAAACATTACTTAAATTAAAACTTTTAAGGAATGAACGATCTCATAACAATGACCGACGAACAGTTGGCTTTGGAATATATTGATGGGAACAATAGGGCCTTTGATTTGTTGTTGACAAGAAATCAATCCAAGTTATACTCATACATCCTTTTCGTGGTTCACGACCGCGATACAGCAGATGATGTGTTTCAGGAGACTTTCGTAAAGGTCATCACCAAACTCCACCAGAGGAAATATACCACCTCCGGCAAATTCAGCGCGTGGATCATGCGCATCGCTCATAATGTCATCATGGATTGGTACCGTGAGCAGAAAGCGGAGAAAATTGTCGAACCCACTATAGACAACGATTTGTCCAACCTCTCTTCTAGAGAGGTGGTGGAAGGGAATATCGAAAACCAGTTCGTCTTCGAGCAGGTGCTTGAGGATGTGAAAAAGATGATGAACCTCCTGCCACCAACGCAGCGCGAGGTGGTGTTCATGCGTTTTTATCAGAACATGTCGTTCAAGGAGATAGCTGAAATGACCAATGTCAGCATCAATACGGCACTCGGACGTATGCGATATGCCATCCTCAACCTCCGACGCATGGCGAAAGAGCATGAAATGGCTCTGCAGTTCTAATGAGTTCTATTCTCTCTTTTTCAACTCGTCAATCACTTTCTCCGGATCAGCAGCCTTAAACACATAACTGCCGCTCACCAGCACATCCACACCCGCCGAAACCAAGCGAGGTGCCGTCTCTGACTGCACACCGCCGTCAACTTCTATCAGAGCCCGACTGCCGCTGTCTGCAATCAGACGGCGCAGACGTTTTACCTTCGCAATGGTGTTCTCAATGAACTTCTGTCCGCCGAACCCCGGGTTCACACTCATCAGCAGCACCATATCCACGTCGCCGATGATGTCTTCCAAAACGGATACGGGGGTAGAGGGGTTCAGCGTCACACCGGCTTTCATGCCGGCGGCGTGAATCTCTTGGATGGTACGGTGCAGATGCGTACATGCCTCATAGTGTACGTTCATCATCATAGCACCCAACTTAGCGGTTTGAGCAATGTATTGTTCGGGGTGAACAATCATGTAATGCACATCAAGCGGCTTTGTGCAAATCTTGGCAACGGCCTCCAACACGGGGAAACCGAAGGAGATGTTCGGAACAAACACGCCGTCCATTACATCCAGGTGCAACCAATCGGCGTGACTGCGGTTGATCATTTCAATGTCTTTCCGCAGATTCAGGAAATCTGCCGCCAGCAGCGACGGCGAAACCAAAATTTCTCTCTGGTCCATAACCTCTTTATTCAGACAATAATACTCAGTCTTCTTCAATTCAGACAATAATATTCGGTTATCTCACCAATATGTACTGAACGATAAGTGTAGGCGAACTGCCTGATCAAACGGAGGGTTTTTTCTGATGGACGCATTTCTTCATGGGTAGAATAACTCATAGGCAATTGGATTTAATGGATTTGTTATCTTGATAACGATAGGTCATGTTCTTTTATTGTAGAAAAGATATTTTTTTTGCACACTTTTTTCTTTGATGTGTAATTCTCTTCTAAGTTCTCAGAGTTCTCCGAGCCCTCAGGGTTCTCTGGACGCTTCGAGCCCTGCGGGTTCTCCGGGCTTCTGGCCTATCAGCACGTCAATCTCTCCGAGCCGATCATGACCATTGATTTCTTAACTCCTCACAGACCGAAAATACGAAATTGTTACTTTTTTTGAAAAAAATCTTTCAAAAAGTTTGCAGAAAACAAAAAAGCGTGTAACTTTGCAACCGAAATCATAAACAACAACAAATATGACACAGTTTGTATCTTTCGCATGGTGGTGGCGCAACTCAAGATTGAATAAGTCGTGAGCTACGTTGCCGTGTGGATACAATCCGATACACTGAGGCCTGCCGTACTTACGACAGGCCTCTTCCTTTTTACAGAAAATATTAACACTCTATTGATTTTTTTTATTATGGAAATGAAACAAGTTTTGGAACGAATCCTCAATCACGAGGAACTCACCCGAGAAGAGACACGACAAATCCTTCACGGCATCGCACGTGAGGAGTACCCCGATGAACAAATATCTGCCCTCCTCACCGGTATTCAGATGAGGGGCATCACCGTGGATGAACTGCTCGGATTCCGCGATGGCATCTTAGAGACGGGCGTGCCCGCTCTTCTCGACGCCGACCGTTATATCGATGTGGTGGGTACCGGAGGTGACAGGAAAAACACTTTCAACATCTCTACCACATCGTGCTTCGTCATTGCCGGGGCGGGATATAAGGTGGCCAAACACGGCAACTATGCCGCCACGTCGATAAGCGGCGCTTCGAATGTCATCCGACAGCACGGGGTCACCTTCACGGACAATATCGATGTGCTCAACCGTTCCATCAACGAGTGCGGCATCGTCTATCTGCACGCGCAACTCTTCGCCAGTGCCATGAAGTTCGTGGCCCACATCAGAAAAGCATTGCAGTTTCCCACGTTCTTCAATCTGCTCGGACCCATCGTCAACCCCTCGCAACCCAAGTGCCAACTGCTCGGAGTGGCCAATCTCGACCAGATGAGACTCTACGGCAGCGTCTATCAAAAACTTGGCATCGACTACGGCATCGTCAACAGCATGGACGGCTATGACGAGATTTCTCTCACCGGCGATTTCAAGGTTAAAACCAACCAGTATGAGAAAGTCTTCAAACCCGCTGACCTCGGACTGAAACCCGTTACACCCGAAGAACTCGTGGCTGGGGCTAACGAAGATGAGGCGGCTCAAATCTTCGACAGTGTGCTCGAAGACAGGGCTTTGCCCGGACAAAAGGCGGTGGTCATGGCCAATGCGGCTTTCGCCATACAAGTGATTGAGGGCGGAAAGAAATCCATCGACGAGTGTCTCAGCATCGCTAAAGAGTCCATCGAGTCAGGACGCGCCCTCGCCACATTCAAGAAATTCGTTCAACTCAACAATGAAAAGTAGAACTGGAGCGGAAAAACTCCTCAACTCCTATCAACATGGATATACTTCAAGAAATTATAGCATGGAAACGTATCGAGGTGGAGCAGTTCAAACGCGATGTCCCGCCGAAGATACTATATCATACGGTCGAGAAGATGCTGGATGTCAAACCTGTCCCATCCATGCGACAAGCGTTGGATGGTTCCGACACCGGCATTATCGCCGAATTTAAACGGCGCTCTCCTTCGAAAGGATGGATATATCAAGAAGGCAGGGCCGACTGCATCCCCATCGCTTACCAACGCAACGGAGCCGCGGCGCTCAGTATCCTCACCGACCAGAAATATTTCGGAGGACAGGATGATTTTATCGCCGAAGCCAGACTGTCCGGTGTCAATATCCCGATTCTCTATAAGAATTTCATTGTCGATGAGTACCAGCTTTTCCAAGCACGCAAATGCGGAGCTTCCGCGGTGCTGCTCATTTCCGCTGCCCTGACGCTCAAACAATGCCGCGACCTGCTGAGAATGGCGCATGAACTCAACATGGAGGTTCTTTTGGAGATGCACGGAGAAGATGAACTGGATTACGCCGGTCTTGAACCCGATATGTTTGGCATCAACAACCGCAACCTCGGCACGTTTGTCACTGATGTGAGTCATTCCTTCTCCTTCGCCGAAAAACTGCCGCAGCAGGGATGTAAGGTCAGCGAAAGCGGCATCAGCAACCCCCAGACGGTCATTGAACTCAGAAAGGCGGGATTCAGAGGCTTCCTCATGGGTGAATATTTCATGAAAAATCCGAATCCGGGAACGGCTTTATACGATTTCATCCAGACTTTAGATAATAAATAATCGATTGAGGCCGTTAAATAAGGATGATGGTAATAATTTTTAAGTTCTACTGATATATGATTATTAAAGTATGTGGGATGCGCGACCCTGAGAACATACGCGCCTTGGAGCAACTCGATGTGGACTGGATGGGTTTCATCTTCTGGACCGAAAGTCCCAGATTTGTCAGTATGATTCATTCGCGGGCGGGCATCATACCTGATTATAACCCGCTGCCGGGTGAGCATGTCAAAGGCACGGTGAAGATAAGTGACAAACGACCAAAGAGGGTAGGGGTGTTCGTTGATGATATGCCGCAAAACATCGTGACGCGCGTGTACAACTTCGACCTCGATATCGTGCAACTGCATGGACAGGAAAGCCCGACCATGATTGACAATCTCAAGCGGACGTTGATACCCGACATCCGTCCGGGGGTGAAAATCATGAAGGCCATATCTGTCGCGTCAAAAGAAGACTTGCTGCGCTGCAAGGATTATGAGGGTGTGGTCGATTATTTCCTCTTTGACACGAAGTGCGAATCCGTTGGCGGTGGAGGGAAGAAATTCCAGTGGGACATCCTCGAGGCGTACGACGGCAAAACACCTTTCCTCTTGAGTGGCGGCATTGGTCCCGATGATGTTGAGGCCGTCAAGGCCTTCAAGCATCCTCAATGCATCGGCATCGACATCAACTCCCGATTTGAGCTCGAACCCGGTCTCAAAGACGTCAATGCCATCAACCATTTCATCCAGCAAATCTGCGAGAATTAAAACTTCCATCCTCTTCCTCTTCCATCTTCTTCTATCTTCTTTCATCCTCTCGTCTTCTCTTCCTCTCGTTATTTCGTAATATCGTTATTTCGTAATATCGTTCTCCCGTTATATCGTTCTCCCTTATTCTCGTTCTCCCTCTACTATTGTCTTCACTCCTTCACTCCTTCACTCCTAAATCCTCCTTCCCTCCCCATTTTTTCCAAGAACCTCATGAATAAAATCAATCATCTCTTCCGTTCTTCACAGCAGCGGAAATTATTATCACTCTATTTCTGTGCCGGGTGTCCTACCCTTGAGGGCACTGCTGACGTCATCAAGACCCTTCAGCGGAGAGGCATCGACATGATTGAGGTGGGCATCCCTTTCAGCGACCCGTTGGCCGACGGTCCCGTCATACAGAGTGCCGGTACGATAGCGCTGAAAAATGGTATGACGCTCTCCCTCCTTTTCGACCAACTCAAAAGCATCAAGGACGAGGTGCACATCCCACTCGTTCTGATGGGATATCTCAATGTCATCATGCACTATGGCATTGAGCGTTTCTGCCAGTCGTGTGTGGAGAGCGGCGTTTCGGGCGCCATCATTCCCGACCTGCCGTTCAACGACTACCTTCAGGTGGTCAAACCTGTGGCCGACCGATACGATTTGCGCATCATCATGATGATCACACCCGAGACATCGGAGGAGCGCATCCGTTTCATTGACGAACATACCGACGGGTTCATCTATATGGTGTCATCGGCCAGCATCACCGGGGCGCAGAGCAATTTCAATGAGGCGAAATTGCAATATTTCCGGCATATCAACGGCATGAACCTCAAAAATCCGAGGATGATTGGATTTGGTATTTCCAACAAACAGACGCTTGAGAGTGCACAGCAAAATGCGGCAGGCGCCATCATCGGCTCTAAGTTCGTCACCCTGCTCAATGAAACAGGCAATCCCGACAAAGCCATCGACGCTCTCTATGAGGCTCTTAAACAGTAATTATCTCAATCTTTATCCCTTTAAATCGTTATTCCGTAATCCCGATATCCCCCAATCCCCCAACCCCATGACATTAATCGATTTTCTGAATCAAAACGACCTGTTTGCCGCCGAGGCGGGAGCGCAGCTCACCGAGGTGAAAGAAGGCTTTGCCAAGGCGACCATGAAAGTAGAGAAACGCCATCTTAATGCCGGCGGTGTATGTCAGGGCGGTGCCATCTTCACGGTGGCCGACCTCGCCCTCGCGGCCGTCATGAACAGTCACGGAAAACTGACCTTCGGCATCAGCAGCAACATCACGTTCTTGCAGTCTGCACGCGAGGGCGATACGCTGATTGCCGAGGCGACCGAGACGTTCAACCATCACCGCATACCGTTCTGCGAGGTCAGGGTGACCAACGGACAAGGCGAATTGATTGCCGTGCTCACAGGGTCGGCTTATCGGAAAAAAGAAACTGTCGGATGTGACTTTTTGAACATTCCATAAAGAAAAATTACATAACAATGGAAAACTTTTTTGTTGATGAACAAGGTTTCTATGGAAACTTTGGCGGGGCGTATGTTCCCGAGATATTATATAAATGTGTGCACGACTTGCAGGATGCGTATATTCCCATCATCGAAAGCGATGAATTTAAAAAGGAATACCGCGCGCTCCTCAGAGATTATGTCGGACGTCCTTCGCCATTATACTTCGCCAAGCGGATGAGCGAGAAATACGGATGCCGGCTGTTTCTGAAACGTGAGGACCTCAATCATACGGGTGCCCATAAGATTAACAATACTATCGGACAAATCCTGATGGCGAAGAAGATGGGCAAGACCCGTATCATCGCCGAGACAGGGGCGGGCCAACACGGCGTGGCTACGGCTACCGTCTGTGCGCTCATGAACATGCAATGCGAGGTGTTCATGGGGAAGACTGATGTGGAACGGCAGCACACCAACGTGGAGCGCATGAGAATGCTCGGCGCCACGGTGCATCCCGTCACCACTGGCAACATGACGCTCAGCGATGCCTGTTCGGAGGCCATTCGCGACTGGTGCTGCCATCCCCAAGACACGTTCTATATCGTGGGCTCTACCATGGGACCGCATCCTTATCCTGACATCGTGGCACGCATGCAGAGCGTCATCTCCGAGGAGTTGAAATGGCAGTTGGAAGAGAAGGTGGGACGCGACCATCCCGACTATCTTGTCGCCTGTCTGGGTGGCGGCAGCAATGCGGCGGGCACCATCTATCATTACATCAACGACGAACGGGTGAAAATCATTCTGGCCGAGGCGGGTGGACATGGCATCGATACCGACTATACCGCTGCCACCATCCATTGCGGCACAGAGGGCATCATCCATGGGGCGAGAACGCTCGTCATGCAAACCGACGACGGACAAATCAAAGAGGCGTTCACCATCTCTGCCGGTCTCGACTACCCTGGCATCGGACCCATGCACGCCAATATGGCGGTGAAAAAACGTTCGACGGTGCTCGCCATCAACGATGATGAGGCGATTTACGCGGGATATGAACTGACTCGCCTCGAAGGCATTATCCCTGCCATCGAGAGTGCTCATGCGGTGGCGGCTCTCAAAAAAGTCACCTTCCAACCCGATGATGTGGTGGTTCTCACCGTCAGCGGACGCGGCGACAAAGATGTGCAAACCTACCTGAACAACAAGGATTTAGCAAAAGAATACGGTGATTTTTAGCATTTGTCCAAACTCCTCAACTCCTCAATTCCCCAACTCCCCCAAGCAATACCTCCAAAACTCCAAAACTCCTAAACTCCCAAATCATGACCCATTACCATTATCAAACAGCCTCACGCACGTTGCTGGCTGACCTCTATACACCTGTAGGCATCTATATGAGGCTTCGCGACGTGGAACCCCAAAGCGCACTCATGGAGAGCTCCGACTATCATGGGCACGACAATGCACGGTCGTTCATCGCCATTCACCCACTGGCGAATATCGCCGTGGGACACGGTAAGGTGACGGCGACTTTTCCCGACGGAACGGTCGAACACACCGACATCGATGACTCGGTCAAAGGCCGGGCGAAAACCGAGGTGCTGAATGCCGTCAACGACTTCATGAGTCGATTTGAGGTGGAAGGGGCGCATCGCGACGTTTGCGGCCTGTATGGATACACCACGTTCAATGCCGTCAGATACTTCGAGGATATCCCCGTCAAAGACGAGACGATGGAGGAGAACGATGCTCCCGACATCCTCTATATCCTCTACCGCGACATCATCGTGTTCGACCATTTCAACAACCAGATGACCATCGTGTCGCTCACCGACCAACAGGAGAAGGGGGAGCGGCAAATCGATGAGATAGAGCGATACATCAATAAGGCGAACGTCCATCCCTATGATTTCCACCCAGTGGGCGAGACGAGTTCCACGCTGACGGACGAGCAACATAAGGAGAACATCCGCCGGTGCGTGGCCCACTGTCTCAGGGGCGACGTGTTCCAAATCGTCATCTCACGTCGTTTCATCCAGCGCTATGAGGGCGATGACTTCAAACTCTACAGGGCGCTCAGGAGCATCAATCCCTCGCCCTATCTCTTCTATTTCGACTTCGGAGGATTCCGCATCTTCGGCTCGTCGCCTGAGACGCATTGCAGAATCGACGGCAATACGGCCTTTATCGACCCGATTGCGGGGACGACAAAACGGACGGGCAACCCCGAGCAAGACCGTAAAAATGCGGAGTTCTTGCGCAATGACCCCAAGGAGAATGCCGAGCACGTGATGCTCGTGGACCTGGCGCGCAACGACCTCTCCAGAAACTGCCACGGTGTGCATGTCGATTTCTACAAGGATATGCAGTTCTATAGCCATGTCATCCATCTCGTCAGCAGGGTCTGCGGCACCATCGACGAGCCCGGTTCTCAGATGAGGACGTTCTTCGACACTTTCCCGGCGGGTACGCTCAGCGGTGCACCGAAAGTGAGGGCGATGCAGATTATCAGCCAACTCGAACCGCACAGCCGTGGTGCATACGGCGGATGTATAGGGTTCATCGGACTCAATGGCAATCTCAACCAGGCTATTGTCATCCGTACATTTGTGGCGCGCAATGGCGAATTGTGGTTCCAGGCTGGCAGTGGCATCGTGGCGAAAAGCAATGACCAATATGAACTCGAAGAGAGCAACAACAAATTGGGTGCCCTCGTCAAAGCCATCAACCTCGCTGAGAACATGTAAAACCTCGAGATACCGTTATCCTAAGATACCGGTATCCCGAAATATTGTCATCCAAAAGTCATTCCCTCAAAACCTTACTTCCTCATGAATATCATCATTATAGATAACTACGACTCCTTCACCTACAACCTGGCGCACCTCGTCCGTGAGTTGGGAGCAAAAGTCACCGTTTACCGCAACGACCAGTTTACACTGCCACAAATCGAGGTGTTCGATAAAATCATCCTCTCTCCCGGACCGGGCATCCCTTCCGAGGCAGGACTGCTGTTAGACGTCATCAAGACCTATGCGGGCAGGAAATCCATGCTCGGTGTGTGTCTCGGACACCAAGCCATCGGCGAGGCTTTCGGAGCACATCTCGTCAACCTCACTGACGTCTATCACGGCGTGGCCACCGAATGCACGGTTCTCGTTGACGACCCGCTCTTTGAATCAATGCCCGCACGCTTCACCATCGGACGCTATCACAGTTGGGTGGTCGATGAGAACGGATTACCCGACAGCCTCGAAATCACCGCGAAAAGTGATGACGGACAAATCATGGCGCTCCGCCATCGTCACTATGACATTCATGGCATTCAGTTCCACCCTGAGAGCGTGTTGACACCCCAGGGAAAGCAAATCATGGATAATTTTCTGCGAAAATAACCTTTTTTTGGCTTTCTCGTGCCGTATGTCAGTTTTTTTGTGTAAGTTTGCAGATTGATTGCAAACTTACACAGATATGATGAAGAACAAATTATGGATATTCTGCCTGTCGCTCATGACTGCGGTCGCGGCGTCTGCTGCCGACCGACTCACCATCCAAGATGTCACAGGCAGGGCGTTTGTGCCTGAATATCTCGCTTCACTGCAAATGCTCGACGACGGCGAGTCGTACGCTTCGTTCAATCCTGATTATACTCAGATTATTCAATATTCCCTGAAAACGGGGAAACCTGTCAAAACCATCTTTGATGTCAAAGAGGTGGGATGGGACGAGGCCGATGATTATCTGATGAGTCCCAAAGGCGACAAGATGCTCATCCAGACAAACACGGAGAGCATCTACCGGCATTCGTTCAAAGCCGATTTCTATATCTATGACCTGAAAACGAAGAGTTTGCAACGGCTGTCAGAACAGGGCAGGGAACAAGCCCCGGTATGGTCGCCCGACGGCCGGATGGTCGCGTTTGTCAAAGACAATAATATCTTTCTCTCCGATGTCAACCTGGGCACGGTCACTCAAGTGACGACCGACGGGGTGAAGAACGAGGTCATCAACGGCATCCCCGACTGGGTCAACGAGGAGGAATTCGGATTCGACAGGGCGATGGTCTTCAATGCCGACGCCACGAAACTGTGTTGGATCAAGTACGATGAGTCGAAGGTGAGAACCTATGCCCTGCAATTCTACATGATGCAGGCGGATCTCTATCCCGCTGATTATTCTTACAAATACCCCAAGGCGGGTGAGACGAACGCCACGGTCACTGCTTGGTGCTATGACATCGGTCGGAAAACGACGGGGCAGCTGAAGGTGCCCTTACCTCCCGATGGTTATATGCCGCGCATCGTCAGCACCGACAGGGCCGACCAAATCCTTGTATATACGATGAACAGGCATCAGGATATCCTCACCATCGTGGCTGCCGATCCCAACACGATGGAGTGCCGTCAACTGCTCGAGGAGAAGGATAAAAAATACGTCCGCGAAGAGGTGCTCGACGGCATCAAGGTGACGAGCCGTTATATCGTGATGCCCAGCGAGCGCGATGGATTCATGCAACTCTATCTCTATGACCGCGACGGACAAATGAAAGGGCAACTCACTCATGCGAAATGTGGCGTGACCGAGGTGTATGGCTTCTCTGACAAAACGGCTACCGTCTATTATCAGGCCGCGGGCAAAGACCCGATGAACCGGGAGGTGTATCTCTCTAACCTCAAAAAGACGATATGCCTCACGCCCAAAGAGGGCACCAACGAGGCTGCTTTCAGCAAGAATTTTCAGTTTTTTATTCACACATGGAGCGACCGGAACACGCCCTATGTGTTCGCATTATGCAACCAGCAAGGCAAGCAGTTGAGCGTGCTGAAGGATAACCATGCCCTCGTCGAGAAGGTGAAGAAGGCCGGACTGCCACAAAAGGAGTTCTTCACGTTCACCACTTCGCAACAAGTAACGTTGAACGGGTGGATGGTGAAACCCGCCGACTTCGATCCCGCCAAGAAATATCCCGTGGTCATGTTCCAATATAGCGGACCCGGAAATCAGCAGGTGGTCAACTCATGGAGCATCGGCTCGATGGGACGGGGCGGACTCTTCGACCAATACCTTTCGCAGCAGGGCTTGATTGTGGTGTGCGTGGATGGAAGGGGCACCGGCGGACGAGGGGCTGACTTCGAAAAATGCACCTATCTCAAAATCGGTGAACTCGAGGCGGTTGACCAAGTGGAGACGGCGCTCTATCTGGGCTCTCTGCCCTATATCGACGCCGGGCGCATCGGCATCTGGGGGTGGAGCTACGGCGGATTCAACACACTCATGAGCATGACTGAAGGACGGCCGGTCTTCAAAGCCGGGGTGGCAGTGGCACCGCCCACTGACTGGCGTTTCTACGATAGCATCTATACGGAGCGGTATATGCGCACACCACAGGAGAACCCCACAGGTTATGACAACAATCCCATCAGCAGGGCTGCTCAACTGCATGGCGCTCTCCTCATCTGCCACGGCTTGGCCGACGATAACGTGCATCCGCAAAACACGTTCGAGTTCTCTGAGGCGCTGGTGCAGGCCGACAAAGATTTCAAAGAAATCATCTACACCAATAAGAATCACTCCATTTATGGGGGAAACACAAGGACGCATCTGCTCCGGCAAATTGCGGATTTCTTAATCGAACAACTTAAAAACTAATTCAGAATCCTATGATGAAAAAATTTTCAATGGCATTGATGCTCGCAGCGTGTGCGATGCACATGGATGCGGCTGAGGTGAAAATCACTGTCACCAACAATGAAAGAATGCAAAGACAAGAATTGGCCGAAATCAAGGCGGACGAGGTCTATCAACAGTTAGGCATCAGCTACGGTGAACCGGTCATCGTGAAAAACAGCCTCGGACAACAGGTGGCGTATCAACTCACCTTCGACGGATTGATGCTCATCGATGCGTCGGTTCGGCCTTGTGGCGATGCGGTTTTCACTGTCGAGAAAGGACAACCGGAGATTTTCAAAACGTTTGTCGCCGGACGGCAATATCCTGAGCGTGTGGATGACATCGCATGGGAAAACGACCGTACAGCTTACCGGCTCTACGGACCGGCCTTGCAGCGTTCGGGCGAAAGGGCGTTCGGCATCGATGTGTGGGTGAAGAATACACCCAACCTCGAGGTGGAACGACGCTATAAAGTGGAACTGTCAAACCATGCGAGGATTCAACAACTTATCAAAGATGGTAAAACGGATGAGGCGAAACAGTTGGAGATTGCTACCACCTACCATTTCGACCATGGATATGGACTCGACTGCTACAAGGTGGGACCGTCGCTCGGATGCGGAACTCCAGCGATGATGCAGGATGGAAAACTCGTCATGCCCTATTGCTATAAAGAGTATAAAATATTGGACAACGGACCGCTGCGCTTCACCGTGGAACTGACCTACAACCCCGTGACGGTGGGGAAGGATAACAACGTGGTGGAACATCGCATCCTCAGCCTCGATAAAGGGTCTAACTTCAACAAAATGACGGTGTGGTACGAAGGATTATCCAATTCAATAGACATCGCAGCCGGTGTGGTCATCCATCAGGAGGATACGCAAAGTCTGATAGTCGGACGGGATTTTGTGGCATACGCTGACCCCACTGACAATCCTGCCGCGCAAAACTTCCAAATCTATGTGGCGGCGCTCTTCCCCAATAATATCTCCGAGACGAAGGCGCTGATGGAGCCGACACCGGCCAATGGCATCGCAGGACATGCCGTGGGCATCCTCAAGGACTACCAGCCCGGAGAAAAATATGTCTATTATTTCGGTTCGGCATGGAGCAAGAACGATGTGCGTACGCTCGATGAGTGGAAACTGCGCATCGACAACTTCCTCAATGCCCTCCACAGCCCCCTCGAGGTGCATGTCAAATAACCTGATCCAAATAATTAGAAAACATTTGTCCCTTAACTCCCTTAACTTCTTTAATTCCATAACTCCCATAATTCTTTAACTTCTTTAACTTCCTTAACTTCTTTAACTTCTTTAAAAAAGTATCATGATAAAAAAACTCTTATTAGGCGACGAGGCTATAGCACAAGGAGCTCTCGATGCAGGATTGAGCGGAGTGTATGCCTACCCGGGCACTCCCTCAACTGAAATCACGGAGTATATCCAGATGTCAAAACTCGCCGAAGAAAGAAACGTACACCGCAGATGGTGTACCAACGAGAAAACGGCCATGGAGGCCGCTCTTGGAATGTCGTACATGGGTAAAAGAGCATTGGTGTGCATGAAACACGTGGGACTCAATGTCTGCGCCGACCCCTTCGTCAACTCGGCGATGACGGGTACCAACGGCGGCATTGTGGTGCTCGTGGCCGACGACCCGTCCATGCACTCCTCACAGGATGAGCAGGACAGTCGCTTCTATGCGAAGTTCGCCATGATTCCTACCTTCGAACCCAGTTCACAACAGGAGGCGTACGATATGATGGAGGTGGCATACGACTATTCTGAGCGAATCAAACTGCCGGTGCTCATGCGCGTCACAACCCGAATGGCGCACTCCAGGGCGGTCGTGCAGATGAAAGAGACGCCCAGAGCACAGAATGAGCTCAACTACGATGCCGTGGCAGCCAATTGGGTGCTCCTCCCTGCCAATGCCAAAAGAAGAAATGTGGTGGTCACAGCGCAACAGGCGGAACTGGAACAAGACGCGGTCAACTCCCAGTTCAACCGTCTCATCGACGGCGACGACCATTCGATGGGTATCATCGCCTCGGGCATCGCCTTCAACTACCTGATGGAGTGCTTCCCCGACGGATGTCCGTACCCCACGCTCAAGGTGAGCCAATATCCGTTGCCGAAATCACTGGTATGCCGGTTGGCGGAACAGTGCGACACCATTATGGTCATAGAGGAGGGACAGCCCTTTATCGAAGATATGCTCCGCGGGGTGGTGCCCGGAAAATTCCAAGTGAAAGGACGCCTCTCCGGTGAACTGCCCAGAACGGGTGAGTTGACTCCCGATGCAGTGAAGAAGGCGCTCGGCATGACGGTCGGCGAGAACTATGCGCCTTGCGAGGATGTGGCACCCAGACCACCTGCGCTCTGTCAGGGATGCGGACACCGTGATGTCTATGCCGCACTCAACGAGGTGCTCGCGGATTATCCCAATGCGCGCGTGTTCGGCGATATCGGTTGTTATACATTAGGTTTCCTGCCGCCCTACAAAGCCATCCACTCTTGTGTGGATATGGGTGCCAGCATCACTATGGCCAAAGGGGCTGCCGATGCCGGACAATGGCCTGCAGTGGCCATCATCGGCGACTCTACCTTCACGCACTCCGGCATGACCGGGCTGCTCGACGCCATCAACGAGAATGCCAATATCACGGTCATCATCAGCGACAACCTCACCACGGCGATGACCGGCGGACAAGACTCGGCGGGCACCAATAAGTTCGAGGCGATTTGCAGAGGCTTGGGACTGAACGAGGAACATCTCAAGGTGGTCGTGCCACTGCCCAAGAACATGCCGGAAATCACACGCATCATACGCGAAGAGATTGAATACAAAGGCACCAGCGTCATCATACCCAGGAGAGAGTGTATGCAGACGCTGCAACGTCATTTGAAACAAAAAAAAGCTAAGGAGGCGAAAGCATGAAAACGGATATCATTTTATGTGGGGTAGGGGGACAGGGCATCCTCTCTATCGCTACCATCATCGGCGAAGCGGCCATGAACGAGAACCTCTATATCAAACAGGCTGAGGTGCATGGAATGTCGCAACGAGGAGGTGACGTGCAGAGCAACCTGCGCATCTCTTCTAATCCCATCGCCAGCGACCTGATTCCGAAGGGACAGGCGGATGTCATCATCTCCATGGAACCCATGGAGGCGTTGAGATACCTGCCTTATCTCAACGAGAACGGGTGGATTATCACTTCAAGCAATCCTTTTGTCAATATCCCTAATTATCCTGACATTGAGGTGATTAAAGACGACCTTGAAAAGGTGAAAAACGTAATCGTATTTGATATTGACAAATTGGCAAAGGAGAATGGTGTGCCTCGGTCGGCAAATGTCATCCTCTTAGGTGCGGCGCAAAAAGCGCTCGGCATCGATTACGAAAAACTCGAGGCGGCCATCCGCAGGGTCTTCGGACGGAAAGGCGAGGCGGTTGTCGAGGCGAACATCAAGGCTTTGGCCATAGGAAAGGAAGCACAGAAATGAAGCCGACACCCATCAACAAACAGCTCATCGACGGGGCTATCAAGGATTTTGGCATCCAGGACTTTGCCAAGGCGACGATTCGTGAGGTGAAGTCAATCGCGGCCTTCGCTGAGAAAGAGTCGGGAGTAGAGTTCATCAAAATGGAGATGGGCATCCCCGGACTGCCCGCTGCCAAGGACGGTGTAGAGGCGCAGATCAATGCGCTGCGCAATGGCATCGCCAACAGTTATCCCGACATCCAAGGCTATCCTGAACTGAAACGACAAGCGTCCAGATTCGTCAAGGCGTTCATCGGAGTGGACATCGCTCCCGAGGGGTGCGTGCCCGTATGTGGCTCCATGCAAGGCACTTTCGCGTCGTTCCTCACTTGTTCGCAGGCTGACCGGAAAAAAGACACGGTGCTCTTCATCGACCCCGGTTTCCCCGTTCAGAAGATGCAACTGCAAGTGCAGGGTGTGAAATACGAGACGTTTGATGTCTATGACTTCCGTGGCGAGAAACTCGGTCCCAAACTGCTGTCGTATCTCGAGAAAGGGAATATCTGCGCCATCGTCTATAGCAACCCCAACAACCCCGCATGGATCTGTCTGAATGAGGAGGAACTGCAGACCATCGGTGCCTTGGCCACGAAATACGATGTTATCGTGATGGAAGACTTGGCTTACTTCGCCATGGACTTCAGAAAAGACCTCAGTACGCCGTTCCAACCGCCTTATCAGCCCACTGTGGCTCGTTATACGGACAATTATATCCTGCTCATCAGCGGCTCGAAGGCTTTCAGCTATGCGGGCGAGCGCATCGGTGTCACGTGCATCGGCGACAAACTCTTCCACCGTCATTTCCCCGACCTGGCGGCACGCTACGAGGGACTGCCTTTTGGTTTGGTCTTCTCTACGAGAATGCTCTACGCTCTCTCTTCCGGCACGAGTCATAGCGCGCAATATGCCATGGCGGCGATGCTTGAAGCGGCGGTCGAAGGGAGGTATGATTTCCGTAAGGAGGTGTCGGTCTATGGGCAGCGGGCGCACAAACTGAAAGAGATCTTCTGTCGCCACGGATTCCATGTGGTGTATGACACCGACCTCGGTGAGCCCATTGCCGACGGCTTCTATTTCACCATCGGCTATCCTGGTATGACCAGCGGTCAGCTTGCCCACGAACTGATGTATTATGGCGTGAGTGCCATCTGCCTCATCACCACGGGCAGCCACCAGGAGGGCCTCCGCGTCTGCACCTCGTTCATCCGCGACAACCAATATGCGCTTCTCGATGAGCGTATGGCTGTTTTCGCAGAGAATAATCCACGGTAGCAGGCGGAATAATCCCAGATGCGGACAGCAACCACTGTCATATACGAATAATTGGCGGAGCACAGATATGTGCCCCGCCTCTTCAATTGTGTAATAGTGGCGTAGCCACGCCACATCTGTTTACCTTTCCTTTTACTCGGCAATGCCGACTTCCACCCATTTCGCGGCAATCGACTTGGCATCGGTCAACGCGGTCTCTTCATCGACGTCATATTCTTCCAGCAACAGTTTGGCCAAGTCCTCAGGAGTGAATTCTTCTTCTCCTACTGCGTTCCATAAATAAGCCGAACTCTCATTCATGCTGATAATCTGACTGAAGTCGATATTCTCTTTGCCCTCGGGCACAATAATCTGCTCGCCCACCACGGTGCGGAGCTTAAATCCTGGTTTTACTCTCATGATATGATGAATTATGAATTTTGACGAGTTGTTGAGGTCTTTGACAGAAAAATTGTCGCCTGCGGCGATGAAGAATTGTGAATGTTGACGAGTTGTTGAGGTCTTTGACCGAAAAATTGTCGCTTTGCGATGAAGAATTGTGAGTGTTGAATTACTCTATTTTTGGCTTAAAGATTTTCAGCCATATCCTGCGGTAAAATGCAAGGAGATAGCGGCGGATAGGGTAGAGGCGTGTCCAAAACCATGAGTAGATACGCCATTTCTTACCGTCGGTACGGTCTAATTTCTCACGGCCTTTACGGTAGAAGCCAATCACCTCGGCCTTCACGTCCGACAAACGGCAGTGCTCTTCTCCTAAATTGCCATCACCACGGAGTGTCACCGCATCACCGTCGATGGCGATAATCCGATGCAGCACATAATGTTTCGGACTGATTTCCGCTAATACGGGGTCACCCACCTTGGGGTTCACAGCCTTTGTCAGTAAGGCTTTGTCGCGGTCATTCTCCAAAAACGGGCGCATGCTATAGCCGCGCAAGTTCAACGTCACCGTCTTGCCCTTCTCCAGTTCTTCAACGACAAGGGGCAGCAATACGGCATTCGGAAATTGCTTCTTTGCGATGGAGGATGATATCCTGTTGGTCTGTTTCTTGCTCACGAATTACGTCTTTATTCTTTAACAGCTATCGCGGCATGACACACTTCGGCTGCCTCGCGGTCTGGACGGCAGTGAAGAATATAAATCCCTGTTGTCTCTACCACTTTTGTTACCGTGTCGCACACATAATTAAAGACCTCTTTGTCCCACTTCATCGAGGAACAGGAGGGAAGGAATGAGGCGAAGGCCTCGATGGGGGCCAACTTCTCCACGCTGTTCTCGGGCGAGCGGTCGATGCGCGTCACAGCACCCAACTTCGCTTTCACATTGCGATAACAAGGGGTCTTGCCGCTCCAAGGACTGCCGAAGATATAAGGCTGACCGTCGATGACACGAATCACGGGGTTGTCGTCGTTCATCAGGTCACAACCGTCGATATAGCGGAGCCACATGCTCACCTGGGTCGATTTGCCCGTGCCGCTCTTGGCGATGAAAGCATAACCGTAGTCGCCTTTGCGTACCAATGAGGCATGAATCAATAACGTCTGGCGACGGCACGAGGCAAACGAGAAGGTCAACATCAAGGCGTTGTTCAAACCGAAACGACGCATGTCCAACTGACCGTTGAGCGCACATTGGCACTGCGTGAAATCGTGGTTGGCACGAAGCAGACAACAGTCGTAGCCGCGGATGTCGCGGATGATGAACTGATAGCCTTCCGGGGTCTCGTCAACGATGGTCACACCATTGCCCGTGTCGAAATCACGGATGCGTGTGCGCAACTCTTTCTTCACTGGCTTCAATTGGTCATCAACCGTCAAGGTGATAAAGGGAGCATCCTGCACGGGAACACGAAACGGTTCAAAAGAGGGGATTAAATTGCAAACGTGGTTCTTCTGGTCACAGAAGATGATGTCAAAGCCTAAACCGGCTATTTTGAAATGGTTGATCTGTTTTTCCATCAGGTTATGGATTCTCTGTTACTGTGCCTTGATTAGCCCCGGATTTCTCACTCTTGCGCCGGTCGCGGGCTGCTTGCTTGGCAGCCTTGGCGGTCTGACGCGAGGCCTTGGCAGCGGCCTTGCGCTCTGCTTTGCTCACCGACGGCTCGTCTGTACTTGCATCGTGCTCCACAGGTTCGAAACGGAAACTATCCCGTAGCACACTGCGCGTCTCATAATTGATCTTACGGCGCTTTTTGGGGTTGATATAACGGTCACGTACCTTGGAAAACTGCTTCAAAATGGCTTTCTCGCTCAAGGCATAGTAGATAATGCAGGTCTGGTCCTTCTGACCTTGACTGCTGAAATAGTTCTTCAACTGTGCGGCGTATGCACTGCGCCCTTCAAGCATCTTACCCTTGCCGATGAGCCAGGCATTGTCTATCTTCTGTATCTCTGTGAAATAGACGGTGGAGTCATTAAACGAGAATGACATACCAAAGATATACACGGCAGGAACACTCACGCCCTTCGCACTGACCATACTGACAAAGGCAAAGGACAGCAATAATACACTAAATAAACGTTTAATATGATTCATGATGAATGTGGGGACTGATTAACCTAAATAGGATTTCAGCATCTTATTTTTCGTGTGATGACGCAAACGGCGGATGGCTTTCTCTTTAATCTGGCGTACACGCTCACGCGATAAACCGTATTTCTCGCCGATTTCCTCCATACTCAATTCGGGCTGGTTGATGCCGTAAAAAGCTTCTACCACATGACGCTCACGGTCGTTGAGGATGGTTAACAGACGCGATATCTCCTTGCGGAGCGACTCCAAGACCAATGCCCGGTCGGTACTCGGAGCGTCGGGGTTGGGCAGCACGTCAAGCAGACTGCTCTCCTCATCGTCCAAGAACGGGGCGTCCACGGACACATGATGTGCCGGACTGTTGAGCGCCTCCTCTATCTTCTCTTGAGGCACATCCACACGGTCGGCAATCTCGTCGATGCTCGGACGACGTTCATGCAACTGCTCAAACTTAATCAACTCGCGGTTGATAATGCCCAGCAGACCTACCTGATTCAGTGGGATGCGAACCAAACGGCCCTGCTCGGCTATGGCTTGCATGATGCTCTGACGAATCCACCACACGGCATACGAGATGAACTTGAAACCGCGGGTCTCGTCAAACTTCTCGGCGGCACGGATCAAACCTAAATTGCCCTCGTTGATCAAGTCGGGAAGACTTAAACCCTGATTCTGATATTGCTTCGCCACCGACACCACAAAACGCAGATTGGCACGGGTCAATTTCTCCAGCGCTTCGCGGTCGCCTTTGTGAATACGCTGTGCCAACTCCACCTCTTCGTCGATGCTGATCAGGGGCTCATGACTAATCTCACGCAAATACTTCTCCAAGGAGGCGTTCTCCCTGTTCGTCGTCGATTGTGTGATTTTTAACTGTCTCATGGAGTGCAATGATTAAGGGTAAAGATGGACGTTCTTGGCGTTCGTATGTTCAATCAAAGGGTCCACTTCAACCCAATTGTTTGCAAAATTACAGCATTTGTGAGAATAAAACAAACAAATTCGCAAATATTTGCGAATTTGTTCGTTTTTATAAATGTTTCGTCAGGTTCCGCGCTAAGAATGATTTCGAGAGGAAATGCTGCGCAAAGCATTCGTCTCAGTGGCTATTCCGAAAGCGGAACGGCGAAGTACTTCTTCTTGCCGGTCGGATACAATCCCTGAATGTAGAGCACGGGCTCTTTGCTCGTCGAGGCGTCTTTCACAATCTTCTGCAGGTCGTCGAGGGTCTTCACGGTGTTGTCGTTGATCTTCTGGATGATGAATCCTTTGGTCACACCGGCTTCTTTCATCGCCCCGTTATTCACCTTGATCACTTCCAGACCTGACGAGATGTTCAGCTGTTGCTTCTGCTCATCGCTGATCTCTTTGAAGTTGGCACCTAATACATCCAGGTCGGCGCTCTTCATCACGTTGGTGTTGCCCTGGGCGTTCTTCAGCGTCACGCTCTTCTCCATCTTCTTTTTGTTGTGCAGATAGGTCACGGTCACCTTGTCGCCAGGACGTTTGCTGGCTAATGCCTCTTGCAACTCGGCCATCTTCGACACTTTCTTGCCGTCGATGTGGGTAATCACGTCGCCTGCCTCCAAACCGGCTTCTGAACCGGCTCCACCGTCATTCACCTTGGCCACATAGACACCGTCGTTCGTGCCTAAATCCACTTCGTTGCCCTTCGACTTCTCTGCGTCGATGTAGTTGTGCACATCCTGACCGGAGATGTCTAACAATGCACGTTGCACGGTGCCGTATTTCTTCAGGTCATCCACCACTTTGTTCATGATGGTGGTGGGGATGGCGAAACCGTAGCCGCTATAACTGCCGGTCTGCGAGTAAAGCATCGCATTGATGCCGACGAGCTCGCCTTGCGAGTTCACCAACGCACCGCCGGAGTTGCCGGCGTTGATGGCGGCGTCGGTCTGAATGAACGACTCCACGCCGTTGGCGTACAACGAACGGGCCTTGGCACTCACAATACCTGCGGTCACGGTGCTGTTCAGATTGAACGGGTTGCCCACGGCGATGACCCATTCACCCACGCGCAACTTGTCGGAGTCGCCGATGGGAAGGGTGGGGAGACTCTTGCCGTCAACCTTGATGAGGGCCAGGTCGGTGGTCTTGTCGGTGCCGATGATACGGGCGGAGTATTCGCGGTTGTCGTTCAAGGTGACGGTCAACTCGTCGGCGCCTTCCACCACGTGGTTGTTCGTCACGATATAGCCGTCGGTTGAGATGATCACACCCGAACCGGATGCCTCACGCTTCGGGGTCTGCACCTGTCGGCGCTGGGTGCCGCCATTGCCGCGGGGGTTGCCGAAAAAACCAAACGGGTCGGAGAAGAAATCCTCAAACGGATCCGACTGCATCTCGATGGTCTGAACTTTGGAGTTCTGCACATATTTGATATGTACCACAGCGGGAAGGGCCTTCTCGGCGGCGTAGGTCAAATCCACATATCCTCCTGGAGGAAGGGTACCACCATAGACCGGACTCTCAATGCTACCTGCCATGGTCAGCACGCCCAGTGCTGCAATGGCTAACATGTTCTTTGCTTTCTTATTCATAGTTTTTTTAAATAAGTTATTCTCTTTCGAAATTCGGTATGCAAAAATAAAAGCATTTTTTATCATACTGACATTTTGACTGTTTATTTGTCACCTTTTAACAATAAAATCAAACATATTAACGCATGTTGACTACAAAATGTCACTTTTTTAATTTTGTTCAGGTTACATTACTTTTCTTAATTTTAAGAAAAAACAATCAATTCACGCCGAAACGAAATAGGACGTGGGATAAATTGAACAATTATAATGAAAAAACAAACATCGATAATTGCCCGGAAATGTCTAATTTTGCAAAAATTTTCATGAACGCGCATGAAGAAGATGAACATTATTAAAGCATTGGACGACGAAGTCATTTTCGTCGACAGCCTGAGGGAAGAGAAAAACCTCGCGGCCATGAGGAGTGCGTATAACTCTATCGTACATTGTACGGGGGGGCGAATCCTTGTGGAAGTGGGAGGCCAGCAGCAGGTGAAAGTGCTGCCGGGACAACTGCTCCTCATCCCCGCAGGCAAACTGGTGCAACCCATGCTCATTAGCACCGACATCGAGGCCAGTGCATTGCTCGTTTCGGACAGACTGCTGAAGTCTCTGCTGGCGAAACAGATCACAATCTGGAATAAAGCAATGTATATGAAAGAGATTTATGTGGTCAAAAACACCGGATGGATTGAAGGCATTCAAAGCTTCGCCAATTCGGTCTTCGGCAGCAATGAGAATAAGCCCATCTTGTCTAAAGACCTCACGCTCGCTTTCCTGCATACCGTGCTCTTGCTGATTTGCGACGAGCTGATGCGCCATGAGAATATGAACCCCAATGACGATGATACGACCGACAGGGATAAGGTGATTTTCAGCCAGTTCCTCGAGCTGCTCGCAAATGAGACGCAGAAAAGGAAACAAGTGTCGTTCTATGCCGAGAAACTGTTCATCACACCGAAGTATTTATCTACTGTGTGCAGAAAAGTGAGCGGCAAGTCGCCCATCCGGTGGATCACGGAGAATGTGATGGAGGATTGCTATGCCATGCTGAGAAACACGAACTTGTCTGTCAAGGAGATTTCCAACCAGCTGGGATTCCCCAACTCGTCGTTCTTCAGCCAGTATTTCCGCGAACAGGCGGGATTCACCCCCGTGGAATATCGGACAAGATATAAGAAAAACGAATAAGACATGGAAAAAATAAACATTGTGAAAGTCGTGGGACGACGGCAGATGCATGATTTTATCCATGTCGTTGACCAGATTTATCAAGGATGCGAGCAGTATGTGCCCGACCTCATCTCCGATGTGAAGGAGGTGTTGAGGGCGCATCAAGATGACAGACAGAACGCCATCCGCGTGCAACCGTTTGTGGCTTACCGCGACCGTCAACCCGTGGGGCGCATCGTGGGAATCATCAATAAAAGGGCGAACGAGAAATGGAAGTCGGAAAACGTCAGGTTCTCCATGATCGAATTCATCGATGACCTCGATGTGGCAAAAGCACTGATAGATAAGGTGGCAGAGTGGGGGCGCCAGCAAGGGATGAAAAAGATTCACGGACCGCTCGGCATCACTGATTTCGACAAGGAGGGGATGCTCGTCGAGGATTTCCATCTCCTGGGGTCGATGAACACCATTTACAACCCTGCTTACTACCCCAAATACATGGAGGCGATGGGCTTTGAAAAAGAGGTGGACTGGGTGCAAGTCAGGGTTGATATCCCCGAGACGGTGCCGCCAAAGTATCAGAGGGTGTCGCAATACGACAGGGAACAGGTCGGACTGAGAGTCATCAAGGTCAAGGACAAAGACATCACGACGGGAGGATACGGAAGAAGAATCTTCAACCTGCTCAACGAGGCATACCAACCGATTTTCGGATTCACAAGCCTCTCGGAAGACCAGGTGGACGGATATGTCAAAAAATACCTCGCGCTGGTCGATAAACAACTGATGCCCATCATCGTCAACGAGAAAGATGAGGTGGTGGGGGTGGCCATCTGCATGGGATGTATGTCGAAGGCCATGAGAAAGGCGAAAGGACGGCTGTGGCCCTTCGGATGGTATCATCTGCTCAAGGTGCTCAAATGGAAAAGAGACGACAATGCGGAGATGCTGCTCATCGCCGTCCGTCCCGACTACCAAGGACTGGGCGTCAATGCGCTCTTCTTCGACGACCTCATACCTATTTTTAACAGGTATGGATTCAAATGGGCGGAGACGGGACCACAACTCGAGAATAATGTGAGGGAACTGACACAGTGGAAACCGCTGCATCCGCAGTTCGTCAAGCGCAGAAGGTGCTATTGCAAGAATTTATGATTATCAACATAATAGTATTTTAGAATCAACCGGATATGGAAAGAAGAGTAGTGATTACAGGAATGGGTATCTGGTCGTGCCTCGGTACGACGCTCGACGAGGTGCGCCAGTCGCTGTACACAGGAAAAAGTGGTATCATCTTTAGTCAGGAAAGAAAAGACGCCGGATTCAGGTCGGCACTCTGCGGTGACGTGCCAAAAGCTGACTTGAAACCCTTTCTCAGCAGAAATCTAAGACAACTCATGCCCGAAGAGGCACAATATGCCTATATGGCAACAAAACAGGCCATGGAACAGGCCAAACTCGAACAGGATTATATCGACGCTCACGAGGTGGGTGTCATCTATGGCAACGACTCTGTGGCGGAGGCAACGATGAGGTCGCTCGACAAATTCAGACAGATGCAGTCAACGGCGGCCTGCGGCAGCGGGGCCATCTTCCAGTCGATGAACTCGACGGTCACGATGAACCTGGCAACGCTCTTCCACTTGAAGGGCATCAACCTCACATCGTCTGCGGCTTGCGCCTCGGGCTCGCAGTCCATCGGTCTGGGCTACCTCCTCATCAAAAATGGATTGCAAGACTGCATCATCTGCGGTGGCGCACAAGAGGCGAACATGTACTGCGTGGCGGCTTTCGACGGACTGATGGCTTTCTCGGTGCGCGAGGGCGAGCCGACGAAGGCTTGCCGGCCTTTCGACCGCGACCGCGACGGACTCATTCCGGGCGGTGGCGCGGCTACGGTCATCATCGAGAGTTATGAGAGTGCGGTTAAGAGAGGGGCTCCCATCCTCGCTGAAATCATCGGATGGGGTTTCTCCGGCAACGGCGACCATATCTCGACACCGAACGTGGCAGGACCGGCTCGCTCTCTCGAACTGTGCCTGAAGTCGGCCGGGGTGCAACCTACGGAGATCGGATATATCAACGCCCATGCCACGTCAACCAAGGCGGGCGACGGACGTGAGGCCATGGCTATCGCACAATTGTTCGGCGACTACCGCGTGCCGGTCACTTCGACAAAGAGCCAGACTGGCCACGAGATGTGGATGGCAGGTGCCAGCGAAATCGTCTATTCTATGATGATGATGAAAAACGATTTCATCGGCGGGTCGCTCAACTTCGAGAACCCCGACGAGGAGACGGCTTGCGTCAATGTGCTGCCCGAAACAAAAGAGGCGCACTTCGATATGTTCCTCAGCAACTCGTTCGGCTTCGGAGGCACTAACTCAACATTGATTGTAAAGAATTTATAATATCACTCACACATTAATCAACCATTTTATTATGACAAGAAATGAAATTATCGAACAGGTGAACACTTTGCTTTCTGAAGAGTTTGAAATCGAACAGAGTGATTTCTCACCTGAGGCTTCTCTTAAAGAGACTCTCAATCTTGACAGCATCAACCTCGTGGACCTCGTGGCACTCGTGCAGTTTACTTACAAAATCACGATACCGCAAAACGAACTGTCTTCCATCAAGACGTTCAACGACCTCTACGACTATATCGAGACTCATCTTCCCCAAGAGTAAAAAATGACCCGACTGTTAATCAGCTTATACCGCTATTTCAGAAATCATCAGTTCGTCTGCTGGACATCGATGGCGGCTTTGTTCATCTTCTTCGGATGGTTTGCCACGCGCATCCATCTCGAAGAGGATATCGACAAGCTCATGCCGTCCTCAAGAAATGAGGATGGCACCATGAAACTGGCGTTTGCCGACCTGAAAATCAAAGACAAGACGTTCCTGCTGTTCGAGGCGGAGAACGATTCGGCGACGGTCGATTCGCTCATCATGGTCTGCGACGAGTTCATCGACTCGTTGATGGTGAAAGACGGAAAAGACAGCACCATAGCCGATGCTTTCTACCGGATTCCTGATGAACTGATGCTCGACGGTGTGGACTATCTGACCGAACATCTGCCGGCTTATATCGACACGGCTGCTTACCAGAAGTTTGACTCACTGTTAACCCGTGAGCATTTCGCCGAACAGATGGAGCAAAACCGCGATGAACTGCAAGGGGAGTTCGGTGAGATGTTTCCTGAGCTGATACAGTTGGATCCTATGGGGATGAGAAATGTGCTGGCCGATATGGCACTGGGGGGCTTGCTGTCATCAACCGGCAATTACAAAACGGTGGATTCGCATTTCTTCGTGCCCGACTCTACGGTGTGCATCGCATTCATCACGCCGCGCTTCTCGGCCACTAACACGGGACAGGGGGCGGCGATGTTTGAGATGATCAACCAACTGATCAAACAGTTCGAGGCATCTCATCCGGAGGTGAGGATTTCCTATCACGGCACGCCCGCGAGCGGGTTCTACAACTCCACTCAAATCAAACGCGATCTCACCACAACCATCACGGGGGCGGTCATCCTGGTCCTCATCTTCTTGTTCTTCTGTTTCAGGAAGTCATGCAAAGGAAAGGGACTTGCGTTCCCCTTCCTCCTGTTCCTGCCGGTCGTCTTCGGCACGCTCTTCGGGCTGACGATGATGTTCTGGATCCGGGGACAGTTCTCGTTGCTCGCACTGGGCATCGGCGGCGTGGTGCTCGGCGTGGCGCTCAGCTATGTGCTCCACGTGCTCACACACCAGCAGTATGTGGGCAACACGGAACAGATGCTGCGCGACCAGGTTAAACCCGTATGCCTCGGATGTCTCACGACCATCGGCTCGTTTGCCGGACTCATCTTCATCAAAACGGAACTGTTGAAGGATTTCGGTCTGTTCGCGGCGTTCGCCATACTGGGCACGACGTTCTTCAGTCTCACATACCTGCCGCAGATGCTCGACCGCCTCATGAACAAACCTGAGGAGGACAAGGACAAAGGCATGGTGGCGAACGGTAGACTGTGGGGATGGATGAACAGGGTCAATGCCATTCCTTTCGACAGGAAGAAACCGCTCATCGCGACGCTGGTCGTCGTGGCGCTGGTGGGGGTTGTGGCCTATTTCATCGGAGGGACGAACTTCGATGCGGATATGCACAACCTGGGCTACGAGGATGAACTGACGGAACATTCGGAGCAACTGCTTCGACAAAAGACTTATACGGGCGATAAACAGAAATATTTCGCCAGTCAGGGGAAAACCATGGAGGAGGCTGTCGAAAACTTCGAGGTGCTTGACAAAAAACTCGATTCGCTCAAAACACTGGGACTGGTGAAGGACTATAACCGCACGAACCAGGTCTTTATCCCCTTGCGCGAGCAGCAGATGCGAATCGATGCGTGGAAAGAATATTGGACGCCGGAACGATTGGGCAAGGTGCGCGCGCTGATCGCTCAGACGGCTCCGCTCGCAGGACTGAGGGCTGAGGCCTTCCAGACCTTCTTCGACGCGGTGGAGGCGGACTACGAACCCGACCCGCTCTATGAGGCTGACATTATTCCGCAGGGCTATCAGTCCACGATGATGGAACAGTCCTACGGTGGCGACTACCTCTGCTTTACTTCGGTGAGATGCGCCAACGACTCCGTCCGTAGCAGCGAGAGCGACTATATGCGTATCTGCAACGCGGTGGCAAGCCATCCGAATCTGCTGGTGCTCGACACCTATTATTATACGACCGATACGCTTATGCAGATGAGCGAGGACTTCAATGTGTTGCAATGGCTGTCCATGCTCTTCGTGTTGGTTGTGCTGCTGGTCAGCTTCCATTTCAACGTTAAAAACACGCTGCTGGCGTTCATGCCGATTCTGCTTAGCTGGCTGATTGTGCTCGGCGCGATGAATCTGTTCGGTATGAGGTTCAACCTCATCAGCATCATCATCTCGACGTTCATTTTCGGTATCGGTGTCGATTATAGCATCTTCGTGATGAACGGACTGACGGATCCCGATCAACAAAAACTGCAATACCATAAAACGGCAATCTTCCTCAGTGCTTTCACCCTGGTGGTCACCGTCAGCAGCATGCTCCTCGCACAACATCCTGCCATCAAGTCGGTCGGCTTCTCCACACTCGTGGGGTTGATCTCGGCGGTCATCCTCTCTTACGTCCTGCAACCGGCCATCTACAGGTGGCTCAACAGAAAGGCGGCATGAAGCAGCATGACGTGGTCATCATAGGCAGCGGACTGGGCGGACTGTTGTGCGCCGCGGTTCTTGCCCGACAGGGGATGAGCGTCCTCGTGTTGGAACGGCAGGCGCAACCCGGCGGATGTATGCAGAGCTACACGCGTGGGAAGTATGCGTTCGACACGGGACTCCATTATGTTGGCGGACTGGCGGAGGGACAGCGCTTGAACACCATCTTCTCCTATGTCGGACTCATGGATCTGCCCTGGCAACGGCTGGATGCGGATGGTTTCGACAGAATCACGATGGGCGGACAGACATACGCTTTTGCCGAGGGATACCAACACTTCGTGGATACCTTGGCGGAGGATTTCCCTACGGAAAGGGAGGCGCTCCGTCAATATGTGGAGATGCTCAGGGTGAATGAGGAGGTGGCGTTCGGCTCTGACGAGGCGTTCCGTTTCTTCGGGATGAATGCCTACCAGTATCTTTCTGATTTGTTCAAACGGAAGGAACTGGTGAGCATCCTCGCGGGCTCGGCCATTAAAATGGAATTGAGAAAGGAGTCGCTGCCTCTGTTCATGTTCGCGCATGGCAACAGCGCTTTCATACAAAGCAGCTGGCGACTGCGTGGACCAGGCAATATGCTGGTGCAGCGGCTGCTCCAACGCATACAAGCCGATGGGGGACAGGTGGTCTGCGGGGCTGAGGTGGAGGAACTGCTGGCCGACCCCGATGTCAGTCAAAAAAGAATCGTGGCGGCAAGATGCAGCAATGGCGAGGTGTACGAGGGGAAGACGTTCATCAGCGATGTGCATCCTGCGTTGACCTTCCAAATGGTCAATGCGCCGCACTTGCTGAAAAAGGTGTTCCGCCGACGGATGGACATGATGGAGAACACGGGTGGGATGCTGACGGTGTCAATGGTCGTCAAACCGCACACACTGCGTTACTTCAATCATAATAAGTTCGTCTATCGCAACACGGACATCTGGAACACGGATGGAAAGGGTGGGGCAGAGGACACGGTTGACCGGGTGATGATCTGCTGTCGGCCGCCTGTGTCGGGCGACTACACCGAGCAGGTGGACTTGCTCACACCAATGACTTGGGACTGTTGCCGGAAATGGGAACAGACAACGGTGGCACACCGGGGCGACGATTATCTTGCCATGAAAGAGGCAAAGGCGCAAGAGTGCATCGCATTGGCCGAAACGGTAATACCGCGGTTGGGCGACATGGTAGTGGCGAAATATGTCAGTACTCCTCTCACTTACCGCGACTACAACCATACGCCGGAGGGTTCTGCCTACGGGGTCAGAAAGGATTGCAGAAATCTGTATATGACCATGCTCCCGCCTCAGTCTCCCATCGGGAACCTCTTGCTCACCGGTCAGAACCTCATGTTGCATGGCGTCGAAGGCGTCACCATGACAGCCCTCCTCACCTGCTCCTTACTGCTCGGAAAAGAACCCATCCAACAAATCATGACCGCCCCATAACTATAGTCTTCACTCCTTCACTCCTCCACTCCTTCCGTCTTCCCATCTCCCCCTAAGCAGCCAATCTCGGCTGCGCCCCATTCTCCACCTCCCAACTATTGTCTTCACTCCTCCACTCCTTCACTCCTTCACTCCTTCACTCCTCTCCATTAAACCTTTTTCCCTCTCCTTCGTCAAATAAAAGATTTAAACCCTATAAATATACACAAAAATGAAACGAACTCTTTTGTTTTTTAGCGTATTATGTTTGTTCTTCACTGCCGCTCAAGCCCAGCAGGCTGATTTCCAGAAAGTGGCAGCGAAGTATAAAAATGTGAATACTGTGACTGCCGATGTCAAAAAGACCACACACAGAACAGCAATGGCTAAGGATGTGGTCACGTATGGAAAACTGACCATGAAACGGCCCAACGAGGTGAGCATCATCATGGATGGCGGCAAAGACCAACTCATCATGAAGGGCAGCACCTTTACCATGGTGGCTAACGGCAAGAAACACACGACGACCAGTCAGGCGAACGCTCAATTCGTTTCTTTCCAAGCCGTGTTCGAGAGTTTCCTCGCCGGTGGACAGAAGAGCATCTCACAGCTCTCTGACTTGAAGATGACGAAAAGTGGGAATATGTTGATTCTGACCATCACCCCCAATGCCACAACCAAAAAAGAGGCGCGGAGAATGATGTTCACGTCATTCGTCTTGAGCATCGACACAAAGACGGATGAAATCAAGTCCATCAGGATGAACGAGAAAGCTGGCAATTATACGGAATACAGCTTCTCGCGTTTTGTCATTAAATGATATAACAAGCAGTGGTCCGATGTGCCGCCGGCATACTGGATATGCAGGAGGAAAGTCCGGGCAGCATAGGGCGCTCCACTTCCGAAAATAGAAGCTATTGGTGACAGTAGGTGAAGGTAGAAGAAAAGAACCGCCTCGCGTATGCGGGGTAAGGGTGAGAAGGTGGTGTAAGAGACCACCAGCCGATGGGTGATCATCGGGCTGTGCCTGCTGGAGGCTGCAAGTTCGCGTAAACCGTCGTCCGAGGGATGCCCGCCCGAACGAAGCTACGACGGAGGGTAGAACGCTGGAGCCGTGGGGTGACTCACGGAGTAGATAAATGGCACATGCTCCATAGCTCGCTATGGAGAACAGAACCCGGCTTATAGGACCACTGCTTGTTTTTTTCTCTCACCCCTCAACCTTCAACCTTTCCAACACTGCATCGCAGTAACGTGCGGCACCCGATTCTGCTCGTTTCTTATCTTGTCGATGTTGGTAAATCTTCTCCAACAACAGATAGATAGCGCACGCCACAATACCCCCGCATACCCCGATGAGTAAGCGGAGTTTCGTGTCAAATGTAAAACATGCCATGATGGCTACGGGAATCACGAAGATGATACCAATACGGGTGAGACGTTTCTTCTCCGTTTCCATCGTCACCTCTTCAATAACCTGACTGTCAAACAGAAAATCCTTCAATTCATCCTCGTCGATGTCATAATCACTCATCTTGGGAAAATCAGGGTCGTTCGCGTGTTCTTTGACTGCCGTTTTGATGGCTGATACAGTTTCGTCGCTTAATGGAAATGTCATTTTGATGTTTTTTAAATAGATTTATTTGCAAAGGTAATGATTATTTCGTATTTTTGCACACAATATTCACCAAAAAATCTTAGGATGATGGAATTACCCGATTTTATGAAATATTCAAACAAGTTCTCCTCAAAGGGATTTGTTGAAAAAATATCGAGAATAGCTAAAAGGGCTGGGGCGAAATTGGTTTATTCTGCACTGATCCTATATTATTCACTGAACAGCAAGAAGGTGTCGGTCAAAGACAAGGCCATCATCATCGGTGCGCTTGGCTATTTAATCAGTCCGCTCGATGCCATTCCTGACGCCATACCCATCGTAGGGCTGGGCGACGACATGGCGGTGCTGGCCTATGTCCTCAAAAAGGTATGGGACCAGATCAACGACGAGGCGAAGGAAAAAGCGAAAGAAAAGCTCACCAGGTGGTTCGATGAAGACGAGATGGCTGAGATCGAAGACATCTTCTCTCCCTCCAGCACCGCAGTCTAAAAGCGCGCCCCTCTCCTCATTGCGCCCCTCATTGCGCCCCTCCCCTCGTTTCACCCCTCATTTCGCCCATCCCCTCAGCGCGCCCCTCCCCTCAGCCATCCATCCGCTCATTGCGCCCATCCCCCTCATTGCGCCCATCCCCTTAGTGCGACCGATCTCGGTCGCACTCATCATTTCCCATCATTCCCGGCGCCCCCATCCCTCCATATGCGCCCCTTTCCCCATCAAAAAAATCCGCGAGGCTCACGCCCCGCGGATGATATATTAGCTATGGTTTTGTGTTCGTTTAGACAATGCCTTGAGCCATCATGGCTTTTGCCACCTTCAGGAAACCGGCAATGTTAGCACCCTTAACATAGTTGATGTAGCCATCCTCCTCTGTGCCGTACTTCACACAGTTGGCGTGGATGTCGTTCATGATGTCGTGAAGCTTCTGGTCCACCTCTTCGCGGCTCCAACGCAGACGCTCTGAGTTCTGGCTCATCTCCAGACCTGACACCGACACACCACCGGCATTGGCTGCCTTACCCGGTGAGTACAGGATCTTAGCATCCTGGAACACCTTGATGGCCTCGGGAGTGGTAGGCATGTTGGCGCCTTCGCTCACGGCGATCACACCGTTGGCAACAAGTGCTTTGGCGGCTTCTTCGTTAATCTCGTTCTGAGTAGCGGAAGGAAGTGCGATGTCGGCTTTCTCAAACCAAGGCTTCTTGCCCTCCACGTATTTCACACCGTACTGCTCGGCATACTCCTTGATACGGCCGCGCTCCACGTTCTTCAGCTCCATGATGTAGTCCAGCTTCTCGCGGTCGATGCCGTCCGGATCGTAGATGTAACCGTCAGAGTCTGACATGGTCACCACCTTACCGCCCAGTTCGATACATTTCTCAACAGTGTATTGGGCCACGTTACCGGCGCCAGACACCAGGATGGTCTTGCCCTTGATGGTCTCACCGCGAGTGGCGAGCATGTTGCACAGGAAATACACGTTTCCGTAACCTGTGGCTTCAGGACGAATCAGTGAACCACCGAACTCCAGACCCTTACCGGTCAGCACACCGTTCCACTGGTGGGTCAGCTTCTTGTACATGCCAAACATATAAGCTACCTCACGGCCGCCAACACCGATATCGCCTGCGGGAACATCCTCATCAGGACCGATATGACGGTACAGTTCAGTCATGAAAGCCTGGCAGAAACGCATCACCTCACCGTTGGACTTTCCACGGGGTGAGAAATCGCTGCCACCTTTGGCACCACCCATCGGCAGGGTGGTCAGAGAGTTCTTGAAAGTCTGCTCGAAAGCCAGGAATTTCAAAATCGAGAGGTTCACTGAGGCGTGATAACGAATACCGCCTTTGTACGGGCCAATGGCGTTGTTGTGCTGAACGCGATAGCCCATATTCGTCTGAACGTTACCCTTGTCGTCCGTCCATGTCACACGGAATTGAACCAGACGGTCTGGAATGCAGAGACGCTCGATGAGGTTCGCACGGTCAAATTCGGGGTGCTTGTTGTACTCCTCTTCGATAGTTCCTAATACCTGACTCACGGCCTGAATGTATTCAGGCTCATTGGGAAATCTCTGTTTCAGATTCTCAATTACTTTTGCTGCATTCATAATCTTTTTACTTTTATAAAAATGATAACTCTATATACCTTTTTCCTTGGATATGATTGTTTTCGCTTGCAAAATTACATATAATCTCCGAATCACCAAACTTTTTGAAAGAAAAAATGAAAAAAATATAGAAAAATGTCACTTTTTCTTGCTTTTTCTTACCTTTTTACGCTTTTTTGCTCCTTTTTCAAACAATTTGTACCCGCGACCACCGCTTTTGCGGTACAGACCTCTTTTATATTCGGGGGCTTCGCCCAGTTCCTCGGGCAGTGACAGTTTTTCCACTTCCCGTCCTAAAAACTTCTCGATATCCATGAAGTTGCCGATTTCCTTGCCCCGGACCAGTGTGATGGCCCGTCCGTCACGGTCGGCACGCGCGGTGCGTCCCACACGGTGTACATAGTCCTCGGCATCGTGGGGCACGTCATAGTTGATGACGATGCTGATGTCGTCAATATCGATGCCGCGGGCTACGATGTCGGTGGCTACCAACACATCGGTTTGACCGCTCTTGAAACGGTACATGATATCATCGCGCTCGGCCTGCGACAGGTCGCTGTGCATCTCGCCGCAGTTGATATGCATCTGCCTTAAGGTGCGGTTCACCTCTTTCACCTTCACTTTCGAACCGGCGAAGATGATGACGCGTTTCAGCTCGTCGCGCTGAAACAGGTCGCGGATGATGCCGGCCTTTTGGTTCTCATGACACACGTAAGCCTGTTGGCGTATCTTGTCCGCTGGGCGGCTCACTTGCAACTTCACTTCCACAGGGTCATGCATCAGCTTCTTCGCCATCTGCTCAAACTTGGTGGGCATGGTGGCGGAAAACATGATTTTCTGGCAATTCTCTGGCAACTGACTGGCTATCTTGATGATGTCGTCGTAAAAACCCATGTCGAGCATACGGTCGGCCTCGTCTAACACGAAGAACGACACGCGGCTCAGGTCGCCGTGCCCCATATTGATATGGCTGATCAAACGCCCGGGAGTGGCGATAATTACATCGGCACCTAAGCGCAGACCACGCGTCTCCTGGTCGAAACGGCTGCCGTCGTTGCCGCCATAGACGGCCACGCTGCTCACGTCTTGAAGATAATAGCCAAAACCCTGCATCGCCTGGTCTATCTGTTGCGCCAACTCACGCGTCGGACTCATGATGATGCAGTTGATGGCATCATCGGGATAGTAACCGTCGTCAATCAAACTGAGGATAGGCAACAGATAGGCGGCGGTCTTGCCTGTTCCGGTCTGGGCGACGCCTATCAGGTCGCGACCGTCTAAAATTTCGGGGATACAACGCTCTTGGATGGGGGTGCATGTTTCAAAACGCATGTCATCCAGTGCGTCTAAGATGTTATCGTTCAGATATAATTCGTCAAATCGCATATCATAAAATTAGTTCGGTGCCTTGCGATAGCAATAGTACGCTATCAACGCAAATATGATGTTGGGCATCCATGCTGCCAACACAGGAGGCCAGTCGGCCTTGATGGCAAAGGTGGCTGACACCGTCTGCAACATAATATAGGTGAAACTCAGCGCCAGACCGATGCCTAAATACATGCCCATGCCGCCCTTGCGCTTGCGCGACGACAGGGAGAAACCGATGGTGGTCAAGATGAATGAGGCAAACGACGAGGCGATGCGCTTGTGATACTCTACCTCGTATTGGACAACGTTGGTCGAACCGCGGCTCTGCTGCTTGCTGATATACTCGTGCAATTGCGGACTGGTGAATGTCTCCTGCTGTCCTTTCGAATAGACCAGGTCGGTGGGCTCCATCAGAATCGTGGTGTCTTTCTTCGAACCGCGGGTGATGTCTTCGCGAAGACCTTTCAGGTCGCGGATGCTCCAGTTATAGGCCGTCCAGTGGTTCTTCGAGTCGGAGATGGTGTCATACTGTATCTCTGAGGCGGTCATGTGGCTCATCAGCTTCTTGTTCTCAAATTTATACAGACAGAAACCATAACCCTTCTTCATCGTGTTGTCATAATACTGGATGTAGGCAATCACTCCGTCGCCTACCTGCAACTGCACGTTCTCGGCGGCCGTGTTCTTCTTCTTGTTCTTGTAGAGCGTCTCGAAGTTCTGGCGAATCACGGTGCCATGGGGGATGACGTAGGCACTCAGGTAATAGCTCAAGGCGGAGATGAGCACACACGAAATCATATAGGGACGCATCAGCCGCTTAAACGAGATGCCGGCGGCCAGCATCGCGATAATCTCAGAGTTGCCGGCCAATTTCGAGGTGAAGAAGATGACGGCAATAAAGACAAACAACGCACTGAACAGATTGGCGAAGTAGGGGACGAAATTGGCGTAATAGTCAAAGACGATGGCACTGAAGGGGGCGTGATACTGCGAAAACTTCGCCAGGTTCTCATTCACGTCAAAGACGATGGAGATGGAGATAATGAGCACGATGGCGAAGATATACGTGCCAATAAACTTGCGGATGATATACCAGTCTATCTTGTTGATATAGCGGCCCGGGTTGAGCCAGCCTAAATAACGGCCGACAACCGACAAATGGCTCCGCAGCCATGAATATGCGCTCCGGAGGGCTTGCCATACGGCGGATAGAATGGATAATAGCTTGCTCATCGTCTATAGGTGCTCATGGGGTTATACGCGTTGGCCCAATGCCTCGATCACACTGCGCTTCCACGCTACGAAATCGCCGGCGATGATATGGGCACGGGCGTCACCGACCAAACGAAGATAGAACGCCAGGTTGTGTATGCTGGCTATCTGCATGGCCAGCAGCTCCTGCGCCTTGAACAGATGGTGGAGGTAGGCTTTGCTGTGAAGACGGTCGATGGCGCAACCGTCAGGGTCGATGGGACTGAAATCATTCTCCCATTTCTTGTTGCGCATGTTCATCGTGCCTTGGTAGGTGAAGAGCATGGCGTTGCGGCCGTTGCGCGTGGGCATCACGCAGTCGAACATATCCACACCGCGTTCGATGGCCTCGAGGATGTTCTGCGGCGTGCCGACGCCCATCAGATAGCGGGGCTTGTCCTTCGGCAGGATATCATTCACCACCTCTATCATCTCATACATCATCTCGG
>CAMJFC010000009.1 GCA_946404865.1 uncultured Prevotellaceae bacterium | reverse complement strand
AGGTGCGCATGATGCTGCTGCGGTAGGGCTTCTGGCGCATGCTGATCTTCACTTGATAGACAGCGGCTTCCAGACCATATACCTTGGCGGCATAACTCAGGGCTGCACCCCATTGTCCGGCACCAGTCTCGGTGGTCACATTGGTCGTACCCTCCTGTTTGGCATAGTAGCACTGGGGCAGGGCAGAGTTGATCTTGTGTGAACCGAGAGGGTTGACGCTCTCATTTTTGAAATAGATGTGAGCCGGTGTGCCCAGTGCCTCCTCTAATGCGTAGGCGCGCACAAGCGGTGTGGCACGGTAGTACTTATATTTCTCGAGCACATCTTCAGGGATGTCTATCCATGCGTGTTCTGTATCTAACTCTTGTTTGCAACACTCCAACGGGAAGATGTGAGCCAGATCCTCCACCTTCAGCGGCTCGCGGGTCGCCGGATGGATAGGAGGCAGAGGCTTGGTCTTCATGTCGGCCTGAATGTTGTACCACTGCGTAGGAATCTCACTCTCCTGCAAGATGAATTTCTTTTGTTTGCTCATGTGTCTTGTTGTTTTTTAATTGTTAATTAGAAGGAGAGCAAAAACGCTCTCATGTGTAATTATCTTGGAAAAGGAGAAAGAGGGATGTAACCTCTTTTCCGTTGCAAAAGTAAACATTATTTTTTAAATACAAAATAAAATCCATAACTTTGCACGCATTATGATGATTCTTGTCACTATTCTTGCCTATTTTTGCGTTCTACTGCTCGTGAGCAGGATGACTTCACGGCGTGCCGATAATGATACATTCTATCGTGGCAACCGTCGCTCACCGTGGTATTTGGTGGCTTTCGGCATGATTGGCGCATCCATCTCTGGCGTCACGTTCATCAGCGTGCCCGGATGGGTGATGGGCATCGACATGACCTATATGCAGACGTGCATCGGATTCATCTTTGGCTACCTCGCTGTGGCTTTCATCCTCTTGCCTGTCTATTATAAACATCATCTCACGACCATCTATTCTTATTTGAAGGGGCGTCTGGGCGGTCGGTCTTATCGAACCGGGGCGGCTTTCTTTCTCCTCTCGAAGATGACGGGGGCTGCGGCACGGTTTTATGTGGTATGCTTTATGATGCAGCGTTTCGTGCTCGACCAAATGGGTGTACCCTTTCCCGTCACTGTGGTGGTCATGGTGCTGCTGATATGGGTTTATACACGGAGGAGCGGCATACGCACCTTGGTGTGGACTGATACCTTACAGACGCTTTGTATGTTTGCCGCACTTGTGCTGATTATCATCCATGTGGCTGATGCGTTGGACATGAGCGTGGGCGAGGCGGTGCAGGCGGTGGCTGCCGATGAGCACAGCCGGATGTTCGTGTTCGACGACTGGGTGTCGAAGCAGAATTTCTGGAAACAGTTTTTCAGTGGTATTTTTATTGTCATCGTGATGACGGGGCTTGACCAGGATATGATGCAAAAGAACCTGACATGCCGTTCGCTGCGCGATGCGCAGAAAGATATGTGCAGTTATGGTGTCGCCTTTGTGCCCGCCAATCTGCTCTTCCTGGCTCTCGGTGTATTGCTGGTGCTGTTGGTGCAACGCACAGGGTCGCCTTTACCCGCATCGGGCGATGACTTGTTGCCGATGTTCGCTGCCACAGGACAACTGGGCCAGACGGTGGTGGTGCTCTTCACCCTCGGCCTGGTGGCTGCGGCGTTCTCGTCGGCCGACTCGGCGCTTACCTCGCTCACCACCTCGTTCTGTATCGATATACGTCAAAAACCCGACGACGAACAGCTTCGCCGCCGGGTGCATATTGGCATGTCGGTCGTTTTCGTGTTGTTTGTCTTGCTTTTCAGGTTGGTTAACTCATCGAGTGTCATCGATGCCATCTATGTGATGTGTGGTTACACCTACGGACCGCTCTTGGGGATGTTCGCCTACGCGCTGCTCACGCATCGTGGCGTCAACGACCGCATTGTGCCTTACATCGCTGTTGCCTCGCCTCTACTTTGTTTCGCCATCGACCAACTGACCGCTCATTTCACCGGCTACCGTTTCGGTTATGAACTATTGATGCTCAACGGCCTCCTTACCTTTGTCGGGCTATGGCTGAGCGGGGTGGTGAAGAAATAAAACCAAGTGTTGTTTATTCTTTTGGAGTAATCAGAAGGTTTGCATATTGTTTATTCCTGTCCATCATACCACAGTTCTTTGACCTCGAAATCAGGAAAGTCCGGACATTCTGTCACACGCCTAATCGTTTGCAGGTCTGTGACATAAGGATAATGCAACTCGCTTACGGGACGGTAGTCGCGCTCTATCCACAATTTGATTTTACTCGCTATTATCACTAATGCGATTACTGCTATAACGATGCCTATCGCTTTCAAAAATGTTTTCATAAATCAAGGGCTTTAATTCAATTAAGCACCCAGAGGCGAAAGGGCCTCCGGGTGCTGACATTCAAGTGTTTTTTATCTAAAATATCATCTTCAGTCCCAGGTGGTTCCAAAACTCCTTGGGGAGCGCCACATTCTCTATCGGGATGCATAAACGGAAAAGTGGTGCGATATCTCTCGCTGAATGGCCCGCCGTGCCACAACCGATGCGGGTGACGAGGAAACGCTTTTCGGGGTGTTCGTCAACAAAGCGGATGAAGCGATGAACGGCTTCCCTGATCGATTCCCTTGAACCCGTCGTGGGGATGGCATAACTGCGCCCTTGCAAACCTTCACCTTGGCCCATAACAGCGCCAAAATGGTCTAAGGCATATTTAGCGGCACCGCCGTTGTGATTACCCTCGGGATTGGAGCCGAACACGAAGATTTCGTTCTCGTTCAATGCTACCACTTGTTCGGGCGTCACGCGGTCGGCGAAATATTCTTTGGCGAATTGACGCTTTCGCGCAACCATTTCGTTAATGCTAAATCTGACTCCCCTTCTTTGCTCTTCCTCTTTCATCGCCGACATCTTGCGATAGTATGCCATCTTCGAACCACGCTCGCGCTCCCATGTGTTGGCACTGCCCAAGTCGTCGTGACTGAACTCCATCACATTGTGGATGCTCAGCAAGTCGGTCACCGACTTGACATCGTGAGCAGAACCCATGTACGAGAATGACCAGCCCTCTTCGGTCAACCGCTCAATGAGCTGTCGAACGGCTTTCGCATCCCATTCGCGTGAAGAGTTCTCCAGGCCGTCGGTCAGAACCGTTACCAATGCCGTAGCCTTTGGGTCGCCCTTCATCTTGCTCTGCAACTGCACGATAGAGTTGCCCATCGCATCGTAGAGTGGTGTGCATCCATTCGGCCGGTAGTCGTTGAATTCTCCCACATTCTCAATGGGCTCACAGTCGATGATGGTGCGCACATCGCGACGGTTACCTCCGGAGTCAAATGTTACCAAAGTGACATAATGTTCCTGTGTGTCGGCGAATTCTTTCTGAGCGCTGCGGATGGTGTTGAGCGTCTCGTTGATGCCAGACAGGGTCGATTGGCGCAGATGACTCATCGAACCGCTCTCGTCCACGATGAGGAGATTGTAGATGCGCGATTTTTCCCCATCTGTATTTGCTTCAGCCTTTTCGGCCTCACTCTCGGCCTTGGCTTCAGTACTCTCGGCCTTGGCTTCAATCTCATCAGACATGTTCTCAGCCTCTGGCTTTGTGCCGTACTCAGAGGCTTTTACTTCGTTGTTTACTTCGGGTTCTTGTGGCTTGTTGAAGCCGAACGCTTTGAAAATTTTGTCAAACATACTCATTGTTTTTTGAATTTTGGTTTGTTTCTATTACTTAGAGATTTTTTATCGAAAAAAATGAAGTTGGAAATCCATTTTTTTATTTTGTTATGTGATTTTTACACAACAAATATCATGTCAATTGTTATTTCTGTCACATTGCCGCGTAAAAATTACACAAAAAATGCCGGATTGTCATGTTGTGCCATTTTGTCATGTAAAAATAACACAAGACAAGCGGTGGATGTTGAGCCCTTCTCTTCTTGGACTATACATCAGGGAGTAAGAATACTTTGACTAATGTCCTTTTAACTTCTCTAACTTCCTTAACTTCTTCAACTTCCGAAAGTATAATATGTCATCTCTCGAAAAAGTAAACAGAGGATTAGTGTTTTGATTTTTGTGCAAAAGTATTACTCTGGGGCGAACTCTTTGTGCGTAGTTGGTTTTTTTATTAAAAGAACATTAAAAAATGGGCTATACCCTGATTGTTTTAAAGGTTATAGCCCAAATGTGTTTGCTTTGTGAAAACATCCTCATTCCGTGAATTTGAAATTGACAGGCAGGGTGAAACTCTGCCGAATGACGGTACCATCATTTAACTTTCCAGGTATCCACCGTGGCATGATGCTCACTGCTCGCACAGCCTCCATGTCTAATAGCGGGTGAACCTCGTCAACCACTTCGATGTTGCTGATGCTGCCATTTTTCTCGACAATGAAATAGACTTTTACCTTGCCTTGTATGTTGAGCTCTTGCGCTTTCTTTGGATAAGTGATGTTCTCGCCGAGGAACTGGCTTAACGCGGAGAGGCCGCCCGGAAACTGGGCTATTTCCGCCACTTCAGTCTCGTCATATACTTGTTCGCGATTGTTCCTACTGCGGAAGAGTTGTTCCTTGCTCATGGTGAGTTTCCCTTCGTACTTGTTGATTTCGTAGTTGCCCAAAAGTTCGAGTTGCTTGGGACTAATCACCAATTTGGTGTCAGGCATGGAGATCACTTTGGCCTCGATGTTTTCCAAAACGAACCCAGATGCCACTCTCAGCCGGGAGATGTTGACTATGGCACCGACAGACAATCCGTCGGGGTCTTTTGTCTTGCCGCGTTTGATGATGTCTGCCTTCGTGATGTAGCCTTGAGCCATGAGCCGCCGGGCAAAAGCGATGTCAATCAGAATCTCTTTCCCTTTCGGGTTGATTTGTGCCGTGGTCGTCAGTCCGTTGACTTTGCATTCGAACAAGAAGTTACCACCTGCTCCTTTGATTTCCACCTCCACGGTGGATGGATGTGACTCAGAACCATTTGATTGTGCGTTGATGCTTGTGGCGAAAAGCAGCAACAACAGGGTCTGATAAATTCTTCTGACTTTCATGTTGGTTCGTTTTTTATCGTGATTATCTGTATTTCCTGACAGTCAGTCTTTTCAGGATTCTGCCACAAAGATACATCTTTCGTGTCATTTATCCAAAAAAATGCCGAAGATTTCAATATTTTGTCTATATCTGCTGAATCAGACCTCAGTTCAGCGTTCTTCGTGTCGTTTCTACTTGCGGGTGGTGATGTGGAAGCAGTGCTGCCGCATTTCGTACTTCACATAGCAGCGGCTCGCATCGCGCAATTCTTTCAACGTAGCACCAAGCACATTGGCGAGTTGTTTCGTGTCGATGTCGGCGCCGTCGCCCGTCGGTCGGTAAAACCGCGTATAGGTGATGTCGAACGTGGTGGCATAGCAGTGAGCCGACTGCTTGGCGGCATTGGCGTTGCTCTTGCTCAGTTTTGTCTGGTCTTCTATCGTGCGCAAGGCAGAGGTCACGATGATGCGGTGCTCGCGATAGCCCTCCTCCTTCAATCGCTGCTGAAACCCCTTGCCAATGTCGCTCAGCAACTGTTCCGCCCCGTGTGTGAGGTAGGGCATAGAGTGTTCCATGTAGTCCACCCGATAATCATCGTTGCTGGCGATCTTCACCAGATTGTCCAACCGCTCTTTCAGTTCATCGCGCGTCTCGGCAGGCGTGATGCCCAACTCCTTCGCGGCGGCCAACTGCGTGGGGTTCAAGTCGCCGAATTGGTAGCTGCTGTCAGCTGTGGCGGTAGCATCCGAGACTATACTGCCTTTTAACATGACATCAAGCCCGCAATTCTTCAAGCAGAGCACGCCACCAACAGCAGCCAGCAGTGCCACCCCAACAATAGCGTATATCCGCCATCTGCGCTGCAGACCTCTTTTCTTGCCGCTCCGCTTATGTCTTTTCTTGCTCTTTTTTGCCATTGCCTAACTCCTTTTCGTTTGGTTCCTTTTGTGGCAGTTCGGTTTCACCTCTTGACAGGGGACGTCATACCCCTAAATGCAGCCATCCTTTTGCCACAGATTGAATCCAACCCCACCACTGTCCTGGATGAGTCCACACATGCTTCCAATGCCAGCCGTTCGTCGTCCGGAAAATTTGATACTTCCCGACAGCCCTATAGGCTGGACCTGGATAGATGTCTTTCTGTTTGAAGTCTGACACCCATTGATGGCCATCGTAGATAGCGATGTGTCCGAAGGGGTGCTTATGATTGCTGGGCAATACAGAGATGTCACCTTTCAAGGGCTTGGCCCCGCCTTTCTCTGTTGCCACCTCCTCAAACCCCATCTGCGGCAGGGTCTGGGCGTATGCGTATGCAGGCAGAATACCAATCGGACAGTTACCGCCACTCTGCATGGCGCGCATCACATAAAAAGCGCACCATGTTTTTGATTTCAACTCAGCATTCCGTGAGGCATAGTCGGCGGCACCTTCCACATCGTAACGGTAGGGCAGGTGATTCCACACCAGTGTGATGCCTATACACACGATAATCGTCTTTTGCCACCATTTCAAACTCTTAAATTTGCCACGTAAATTCATATTCATTTCTTTTAGTTGTTTGTTTTTCACGCTGCAAATTTACATACTTCAACCTCTTTTTCCAAATGATGGCCCAGCAGATGTATGAAACTATAGGTTTTGTGTATGAATTAGAAATCATTCAGTCTTGCAGGGCGCGTGCAAAAGCGGAGTTGCTGACATCATGGTGGGTGGCCAGTGCAAATTCCACCACTTCGAAATCGTAGTTTTTGACGAGCTCAACCATGATTTTTGACACAATCTCGATGGGATTCTTAAACGCACCGCATCCCCATGCGCCGAGGATGACCACTTCGTTGCCTTCCATGGCGGCTACGTCAAGGATTTTCTTGATGCGAGAGCGAATGGCGTCTTTATAACCAGAGGGTAAGGCGGTGTTGTGTGTCAACTGCGGTGCGGCGCATGTGATGACATTCACTTTGTACCATTCGTCGAGTGGCATCATCTGTGGAAATACTGGATCAGTGCGTTCGTCAGTCTTAAACACAATCACGTCAGGCGTGTAGATGAGGTCGTCATTGCCCATGAAATCCATCTGCCGTTTGTTGTACATTTGGCGGTGCTTTTCGTAAAAAGGAGTGTCCATCGCGATAAGACACGGGAAGAGCGTGGAGCACCTGCAGAGCGATTCTTCTTGGGCGCCAGCGCTATAAGGGGCACCTCCGATGTTGTGGTTATTAGCATAGTTCAGCACAGCCACCTTTTTGCCTTTGTAGGCTTTGGCGGCCTCAAAACTACGCTTCCCGGAAACGATGTACCTCGTATGGGGCTCATCCACCTGTGGTTGGTCGATATTCTCTTCTTCTGATACCATCTTTTGGTGGGCGATGGAGTAGTCGATAGCCGTCTTGAGCTCCGGGATGTTCTTACAACATTGTGCGGTGTCTGACATCACACTGAAATTGATTTGTCTGTAATTGTAGGGCATAATGGATTGAATTAGATTAATTGTGTAGATTTTACGCGGCAAAGATAAAAGGATAATTTTAATCTTGCAAATATTTTGTGTAAAAATTACGCAAATAACGTGTTTTTCCGTCAAAACTACGAAAAAAATCGTGTTTTGACGGAAAAATCAATCAGTCGGAGTCCAAAAAGGACACGAACAGTTTACAACGTTTTGAAGAAGTCGTTGCCTTTGTCATCGACGAGGATGAAGGCGGGGAAGTCAACCACACGAATCTTCCAAATGGCTTCCATTCCGAGTTCAGGATATTCCACGCACTCGATCGACTTGATGCTCGTCTGCGACAGCACGGCAGCTGCACCGCCAATGGAACCGAGGTAGAATCCGCCGTGTTTCTTGCAGGCATCAGTCACGGCCTGGGTGCGGTTGCCCTTGGCAATCATCACAAGCGAGGCGCCGTGGTCTTGGAACTCATCCACATACGGATCCATGCGGTTGGCCGTGGTGGGACCCATCGAACCGCAGGGATAACCCTCTGGTGTCTTGGCCGGTCCGGCGTAGAGTACGGGATGGTCTTTAAAGTAGGCGGGCATCTCCTCGCCGGCATCCAGACGGGCTTTCAGCTTAGCGTGGGCGATGTCGCGTGCCACAATGATAGTGCCGTTGAGGCTCACACGGGTGGATACAGGATATTTCGTCAGTTCTTTGCGCACGGCGTCGATGCCCTCATCCAGGTTGATGCTGATGCCCTTGGCACCCTCGCCCGGACGGCAATACTCCTCGGGGATGAGCTCTGTGGGGTTCGAGTCCATCTTCTCCAACCACACACCATCGGCGTTGATTTTCGCCTTGATGTTGCGGTCAGCGCTGCACGACACACCCATGCCGATGGGGCAGGAGGCACCGTGACGGGGCAGACGCACCACACGGATGTCGTGGGCGAAGGCCTTACCGCCGAACTGTGCGCCCAAACCGATTTTCTCAGCCTCACGCAGCAGTTTCTCCTCCAAGTCGATGTCGCGGAAAGCACGTCCCGTCTCATCGCCTGTGGTGGGCAGACTGTCGTAATATTTGATGGAGGCCAGTTTCACGGTCAGCAGGTTTTTCTCGGCCGATGTGCCGCCGATAACGAAGGCGATGTGGTAGGGCGGACAGGCAGCCGTCCCCAATGACTTCATCTTCTCCACGAGGAAGGGCAGCAGTGTGCCTTCGTTTTGGATGGTTGCTTTGGTCATGGGGTAGAAGTAGGTCTTGTTGGCCGAACCGCCACCTTTTGCCACCATCACGAAACGGTATTCACAACCTTCCACGGCCTCGATGTCAATCTGTGCGGGCAGGTTGCAACGGGTGTTCACCTCGTCGTACATGTTGAGCGGCGCATTCTGTGAGTAGCGCAGGTTCTCATTCACAAACGTGTTGTACACGCCGAGGCTGAGGGCCTCCTCGTCTTCAAAGCCAGTCCATACTTGCTGTCCCTTTTCGCCGTGGATGATGGCGGTGCCGGTGTCCTGACAGAAGGGCAGGATGCCCTTGCAGGCGGTCTCAGCATTGCGCAGGAACTGCAGAGCCACGTATTTGTCGTTCTCGCTCGCATCGGGGTCGCTCAGGATGGCGGCCACTTGCTCGTTGTGACTGCGGCGCAGCATGAACTCCACATCATGGAAAGCCTCTTGGGCCAGCAGGGTCAGAGCCTCTTTGCTCACTTTGAGGATGGGTTTTCCTTCGAAATCCCCCATGCTGATACCTTCTTTGGTCAACAGGCGGTACTCGGTGTCGTCTTTGCCCAGTTGAAACATGGGCGCATACTTAAATTCAGGTGTTTTTGCCATAATATTAAAATTTTGAATGTAGAATGTTGAATTTTGACGAGTTGTTGAGGACTCTGTCCGAAAAATGGTCGCTTCGCGATGAAGAATGATGAATGACGAATTGGCGGTCATACATACCTCATACCTCTACCCCCATACCTCTTATTTTATTTCTCAAATATCTCATCGGTGGTGATATGACGGACCGTGCCGATGGAGCGGAGGAAGTCCATGTCGAGTTCCTTCTCATCGCCGAGGATGCCGGTGTGGTAGGTCTTGCCCGTCATGTTCTTCTTCTCGAAATCGACGATGTCTTGCAATGTGATGCCGGGCAGTGCCTCATAGACCATCTCACCCTCAGAGCGGTCCAAACCTCTCTTCTTCGCCCAATAGTAGGAAGAGAGGATGTTGAACTTGGTGGTGCGTTGGCTTTGCAGACTCTTCTCCAGACTCTGTTTGGCAATGTCGAAGGCAGCCTGACTCTGAGGGATGGTGTCGATGATGGATTTGAACACGCGGATGCAGTCGGGCATTTTATCGTTTTGCGAAACGATATAGGTGTAGTATGACTCGGGGTGGTTCAGGCGTTCGGGACGGTTATAGCGTGCCGATGCGCTGTAGGCCAGACCGCGGCTCTCGCGCAACTCTTGGAACACGATGCCATTCATGCCGCCTCCGAAGTAGGCGTTGAACAGCGATTGCAGCGGCAACTCTTCCTTCGACAGTGGTTTTCCCTCATTGTGGTACTGTATCATGTAGATGTTCTTGGCCTCATAGGGGGCGATGAGCACTTCGTCGGTCGGTGTCTGTTGTTCGGTATATTCCTTTCCTTGCGGCGCGGGCACAAGTCGTTTAGCCGTCTTGTGTGTCTTGGCGAGAACTTTGTTCAGTTCTTTCTCCGTCATCGGGCCGTAGTACATCACTGTGTGCTCCCACTCACCAAGCTGTTTCAGTTGGTCGAGGATGGTTTGCGGGTCGGCAGCACGCAACTCCGCCTCAGACAGCGTGTTGAGATAGGGGTTGTATTCACCGTATTGACCGTATGAGGCCAACCGGCTGAAGTTTTCGTCCTGATCCAAACGGGCATCCGCGCGGGATTTTAAAACCAAGTTGACGTATTTGTCGAACGAGTCGCGGTCGCCCTTGGCGTTTTTCAGCAAATCTTCGAGCAATGCCAATGCCTGCGGCATGTTCTCGGTCAGTCCGGAGAGATTGACGGTCGTGTAGTAGTCATTCACGGATACGCTGTAGGAGCAGGCGAGTTTGTAAAACTCCTGTTTGATTTGGGTGACGGTCTTCTTGTCTGTGCCCACGTATTCCAAATAACTGGGAGCGAACTCAAATGCCCGTGCATCTTCGGTGCCGAAATCGTACATGAACGAGAGTTGGAACAAACCGTCTTCCGTGTTCTGTTTATAGAGCAACGGCAATCCTTTAGAGGTTTGACCCACGGTCAGGTCGCGGTTGTAGTCAACGAATCGCGGTTGGATGGGTTTCACATAGGTGTTTTTCACCTCGTTAAGAAAATTGCTGCTCAGGTCGCGGTTGGTGGGGATAGGCGTAATCTCGGGTTTCTCAATCTTTTTCTGAGTCGTGTCGTTGCCCATGCGCTTATATACGCAGATAAAATTGTCGGCGCGCAAGTGCCGGCGTGCGAATTCTGTGAGTTGCTCTTTTGTCATTTTCGACTGCCGGTCTATCCGTGTTGCCACATCAGCCCAGTCGGCGCCGTTGATGAACGCATCCACCATCTCCGACACACGGAAACGGTTGTTCTGCAACGAGCGGTAGAAGTTGAGCTTCTTGTTGTTGATGACCGAGGGCAGCAAGTCATCGTCGAATTCACCGCGTTTGAATTTCTCCAGTTCTTCGAGAATCAGTGCGCGCAGTTCTTCCAGACTCTGGTTGTCCTTAGGTGTTCCGCCCACGATAAAGGCGCTATAGTCCATCAAGGGTTCGTTGCCGGCAAAAGCGCTGCGCGTCTTCATTGTCTGCTCCAGGTCCACCTCGAAGAGTCCGGCTTTGCCGTTGGCCAGCATGCTGCCAATGACATCGAGCGTGTCGTTGACCGCCGAGCGTCCTTCGCCGAAGCGCCAGGCCATCATCAAGTTTTCAGCTTCCAGTCCCAACACCGTGGTGTCGCGCACAGCAGTGATGGGAGCTTGCTTTGGGAAGGTGGGAATAGAAAGCGAGTTGTCGCGTTGCCAGCTGCCGAAATAGCGGTCGATGATGGCAATAATCTCATCGGGGTCGAAGTCGCCCGCCATACAGATGGCCACGTTGTTGGGCACGTAATAGCGTTTGAAGTATCGCTTGATATTGGTGATGGAGGGATTCTTTAAATGTTCCTGCGTGCCGATGGTGGTCTGTGTGCCATAGGGGTGGGTGGGGAAGAGCAAGGCCGAGAGGGATTCCCACACTTTGCGTGAGTCTTGTGCCATGCCGATGTTTTTCTCCTCATACACAGCTTCCAATTCGGTGTGGAATCCGCGGATGACCATATTCTGGAAACGGTCAGCCTGTACGCGAGCCCAGTTCTCTACTTCGTTCGAGGGGATATTCTCCACATAGCAGGTCACATCATTTGATGTGAAAGCGTTGGTGCCTTGTGAACCGATGGCCGACATCAGTTTGTCGTATTCGTTGGGGATGAAGTATTGTGCGGCCAACTGCGACACACTGTCAATCTCATGATAGGCTTGTTTGCGCTCGGCAGGGTCGGTCAGTGTGCGATACACCTCATAGCGTGCCTCAATCTCGTCCAAGAGCGGTGCCTCGGCCGTAGGGTCGGTCACACCAAACTGCCGTGTGCCCTTAAACATCAGGTGCTCCAGGTAGTGGGCCAGACCTGTGGTTTCGGCAGGGTCATTGCGGCTGCCTGTGCGCACGGCGATATGCGCTTGGATGCGAGGCTTCTCTTTGTTCACCGAAAGATACACTTTCAAACCGTTGTCGAGGGTGTAGATGCGCGTCTGCATCAAGTCGCCCTGCACGGTCACGTAAGGATAGTCTTTAGCCTGCATGCCCATCCCTATGAGCATCAGGCAGATAGTTAGAAATGTTTTTCTCAACATGATGGCTGTTTTTGAATTGCTGCAAAAGTAACAAATAAAATCATTAAAAAGCAAGTATGACAGAAAAAACGTAGTTTTTGTTTGCGTTTTCACTTTCTGACAATCACACTGCCGCTGGCCTGATGAGTGGCCAATATCAGTACCTCGGCTATTTGTACATGCTCAGGGGCATTGGCCGCAAAGACCGCCACGTCGGCAATGTCGTCGCCGGTAAGGGGCTTGATGCCCTTATAGACATTGGTTGCGCGGTCGTTGTCGCCATGGAAGCGGATGTTGCTGAAATTCGTTTCCACCAGTCCCGGTTTCAGATTGGTTACCCGGACAGCGCTGTTGGCCACATCGATGCGCAGTCCGTCGGTGATAGCCTTGACGGCTGCCTTGGTCGCACAATACACATTGCCGCCGGCGTAAGCTGCATCGCCAGCCACAGAACCCACATTGATGATATGGCCACGGTTGCGGGCAATCATGCCGGGCACAATCAGTCTGGTCATCGTCAAGAGTCCTTTGATGTTGGTGTCAATCATTGTGTCCCAGTCGTCAAAGTTGCCTTCATATTCCGGTTCCAGTCCGAGTGCGAGTCCGGCGTTGTTGACCAGCACGTCAATCGCCTGCCATTCTTCCGGCAGTTCATTCAGGCATTTCTCCGCCTTTGCACGGTCTCTCACGTCAAAGGCCAGCGTCATGACCTCAGTGCCTTTCGCAGTAAGTTCCTGTCGGATGTCCGCAAGCCGTTGTTCGTTGCGGCCAGTGATAATCAGTTTGTCACCATTTGCAGCGAACTTTTTAGCACAAGCGAGTCCGATGCCACTTGTCGCACCTGTGATGAATACGATTTTATTCATTTTCTTGTTTTTTTATTCCTCGTAATCCACTTCGTGGTCGAGTTTCTCCAGGAAGTTCTCGAGCACCTCGTCTTCCACATCGCCCATGGCATATTCCTTCTCGGCGTCTTTGCGTATCTCAGCAATCCACGAGCGGCGGGCGGTAACGTAGTCTTGGTGTATGTTGGCGGCATCTTTCTCGGTTAGTGTCTCCAGACCGTAGTAGTCGAGAATCATGCGATAAGCCCATGTCCAACGATACTCAGGGTAATTGGCATTGATGACGATGAATCGGTCGAGTATTTGGTTGACGTCCTTGATGACACCGTTCTTGATGTCCTCGATGAGCTGCGTCTCCTCGCTCTCGGGCATAAGCAGTCCGCACAGGTCTATCCACCGTCCAGTGCCTACGGCGCTCTTGGGCAGTTCCACTTGATGGCGTTTCAGCACAGCACCCATGAAGATACGAAGTGCGATGTCGTAGTATTTGATGCCTTTTCTGAGCGATGAGGCATTGATGACATATTCGTGGAAATTGTAGGTGGTCACATTGTCGCCCGATGCCTCACGAAGCCGTTCAAGGATTTTCTTTCCCTCCACAATCTCTCCCACAGAGAAGGGACTCAGCCAGTCGAAGTTGACGATACTCTTCTGTCCGTTCTTGGGTCGCATGTCGCGCTTGGGCCATTTGCGGATATCACGGTACAGACCCACCGTGGTGAGGTTGCGGCCGGGTGAGAGGTACATCGTGTCGCCATAGGCGATGAGGTACGAGAAAGGCAGGTTGCGGGTGTCGGGGTGGTGCATCAGTTTGCCGAAGCACACCGAGAAGGTGCCGATGTTGGCGGGCATGAGCAAGTAGGCGCCCGAGGCCGTCTTGGTGCCGCGCTCGAGAATGCCGTAGTGCATGGGTCCCATCTTATAGGCGTGGTTGCTGAAGTTGGTGGCGCTGCCGGCATTGTAGAATGAGAACATGCCTCCGATGAGGAGCGAACTCTTATGGTGACTGGCCGAGAAGGGACCGCAGAACGCGGCGCACGCCTCGCCGTTGGCCATATAGCTGTTGGCGAAGAAGATGCTGCTCTCGGCAGTGAAACCGTTGGTTATCTGGCATGCCTCACCCACGAAACAGTTTTCCAACTTCACACTGTTGAGGATACTGGTGCCGTCGAAGATGATAGAATTTTCGCAGATGACGCCCGAGCCGATATAGACGCTGGCCTCGGGGATGCTCTTGATGGAGCAGTCGCTCAGGCGGCACGCGCCGATAATCTCGCAGTCGTCGCTGATATGGGTGTTGGTGATTTCTGACGTGTTAACGATTTTCACGCCGAAGCCGATGGTACCCCTTTCCGGAACGGTCTTCGCTATTTCCTGGCGGATGAGCGACTTCAGCGCCCGCATCAGTTCTTTGTCTTTATGGTGGTTCACCATCAGCGCCGCCAGTTGGCTGGTCAGACCGTCGAAGAGCATCACATTGCCGTCACCCATCTCGTTAAGCACACTGATCATGTGCCCCTGACCGAAGGTCGCACCCTCGGTGGTCTCGATGGTGTTTACATTCGAGATATAGCACTCCTCGCCGATGGTATAGTTGTTGATGAAGTTGCCGATGTTCTCTATCAGACAGTTGTCGCCGATGGTTACGTTGCGCAGCGTGGCGTTTTTGATGCCGGTGCGCTTTCGGAACCCTTGGCTCACTTCCAGGTATTTCTCAAATACGCCGAGGTTCACTTCGCCGTAAAACGACACGTTACGGATATTGTCGGGTGAGAAGTCGTAGGCCACATTGATGGCGCTCCAGTCTTCAGCCTTGCATCCACGGCTCTCGAGGATGCCGATTTCTTCGATGGTCAGTGATCTGTATTCCATAATATTGTTATGTTTTAGGAGCCCCTCTAACTCCTTGGGAAGCCCCCCTCTAACTCCCCCGAGGGGGAGGATAGGGTTAGCTCTATAATGGAGTAAGGTACGGGGCAGTATTTTGATTAGTAACTACTCCCTCCCCACGGGGAGGGATGGGGTGGGGGCTTACTCCTCTACATCATACAGGAAATCGTTGTACGGATATTTCTGTACATGCAGTTCGCGCACCTTCTTGTAAAGCACGTTGCGGAACTCGTCGATGTTGATTTTATCGCGTGCAGAGATGAAGAGGCAGTTTTCTTGCAATTTTGCCATCCAGGTGCGTTTCAGCTCGTCGAGTGTGATGTTCTCTTTTGTCGGAGGTGTCAGGTCGTCGGGCTCTTTCTCCGTCCATTGATAAGCGTCAATCTTGTTGAACACAATCATTGATGGCTTGTCGGCACACCCCAGTTCTTTCAGCGTCTGTTCCACCACTTGTATCTGTTCCTCGAAGTCAGGGTGTGAGATGTCCACCACATGTAGCAGCAAGTCGGCCTCGCGTGTCTCGTCAAGCGTTGATTTGAACGAATCAACCAGGTCGGTGGGCAGCTTACGGATGAATCCCACGGTATCAGCTAAGAGGAACGGCAGGTTCTCCACCACCACCTTGCGCACGGTCGTGTCGAGCGTGGCGAAGAGTTTGTCTTCGGCAAACACCTCGCTCTTGGCCAGCAGATTCATGATGGTCGATTTGCCCACGTTGGTGTAGCCCACAAGAGCCACACGTATCAGACGCCCGCGGTTCTTCCTTTGCGTGGTCTTCTGTTTGTCTATCTCCACAAGTCGTTGTTTCAGCAGTGTCATCCGTTGCAGGATGATACGGCGGTCCATCTCCAACTGCGTCTCACCCGGTCCGCGCAGTCCTACACTTCCTTTGCCGCCGCCCGAGCCCGAGCCGCCTCCCTGACGTTCCAAGTGCGTCCACAACCGTTGCAGACGGGGTAGCATATAGCGGTATTGCGCCAGTTCCACCTGCGTCTTGGCGTTGGCGGTCTGGGCGCGCATGGCAAAGATGTCGAGGATGAGTGATGTGCGGTCCAGGATTTTCACCTTCAGTTCCGCCTCGATATTGCGCAACTGCTTGGCGCTGAGTTCATCGTCGAAGATGACCATGCCAATCTCGCGTTCCGCGTCTTCCTCCGCCTTGATATAGTCTTTTATCTCTTGCAGTTTGCCTTTGCCCACGTAGGTGGTCATGTTCGGGCCGCCCACACGTTGGGTGAACCGTTTCACAGTCACTGCGCCAGCCGTGTCGGCCAGGAACTCCAATTCATCGAGGTATTCCTTGGTTTTTTCTTCGTCTTGCTCCTTCGTAATCAAGCCTACCAAGATGGCAGTCTCGGCTTTTACTTCGGAGATGATAAATTCTTTCATTCTGTTTTATTGCCTTTGAAAGTGCAAAAATACGACTATTTTTTGTATTTTCAAGATAATTAGGTAAAAAATATTGGTGATGTTCACTTGAATGTTAGCACGAAATATTGAATGTTCTACGCTTCAAGGGTTCGTAGCAATGGAATAGACATACCGCTGGTCGTCTGAAACGATGGTCTGAATCCTCTGTTCTTGGTTCTCCAGCAAGGTTTTCATGTCGCCACGGATGCCTGTTCCGGTGAGTTTCAGCAGCGCCTCCTTCTTCGTCCACAGACACGTAAAAGCCAGTGCAGGGTTATCATCGCCGAGTATTTGTGCTACTTCACCTTCACTCATCGTGTATCGTACCACAGCTTCTTTCAGCGGACGCACGCTTTCGACGTCAACGCCCACAGGGGCATCAGAGATAGCGCAGATGGCCGCTTCTTGACAGTGACTCATATTGAAATGGATATCGGGTCGCCCTGACAGGTAAGGCTTGCCTCCTTCGTGGTAGCCGAAACGGGGTGGGGTGGTGATGCCGTACTGTTCGCGCAACCCCTTGCACAACAGCAAGTAAGCCGCAGCCGATTGTCTCCGGCCAGACTCATGCTTGTAGCGCAACACCTGCTCCCGCCTTTGCTCCGACAGTAGCGGTAGTGCCGTGTCAAGGTCGAGGCTTTCCAAGTGGTCGTTGAGGTAAATCGAAGGGGTATTCATATTTGAGAGCAAAAATACGAAGAATAATTGGTAACACCATCTTTTTTTTGTTTTTTTCAGTTTTTTGAGTCCTTTTACCCTCTTATCTTGCGGTAGCAACTCGCAAACGTTTACGTATTTTTTGAGCAAAAAAAAGAAAGTAATCTTGATTTAAATCAATTTTCGTTGTATCTTTGCAGCAGGAAAACAAACAAATAGGCTTATCTAAACGATTTTCAAAAGATATACTACATAGAACAAAACTGCTGAAACATTCAATGTAATCGTCCCGACGTGATGTCGGGGCGTTTTTTTTTGTTCTTCAAATAAAAATTTTCGCTCATCGGGTAAAAAAATAAAAGTGAAAGATTTCATTTCACGATTTTTATTTACTTTTGCAGCGGAAAATCGTTCAGGAACTTGAACTAATTATAAATACACAAAACAGAATTGTTATGAGATTGATTATTGAAAAAGACTATCAAAACATGTCGAAGTGGGCGGCCGAGCACGTAATTGAGCGCATCAATGCCGCCAATCCTACATCAGAGAAACCGTTTGTGTTGGGTCTTCCTACAGGTTCATCGCCCGAAGGGATGTATGCCGAACTGGTGAAAGCCAACAAAGAGGGGCGCGTCTCGTTCAAGAATGTCATCACCTTTAATATGGATGAGTACGTCAACCTCGCTGAAGACCATCCCGAGAGTTATCACTCCTTCATGGCACGCAACCTCTTTGATCATATCGACATACCGAAAGAGAACATCCATATCCTCAATGGCAATGCGCCTGACTTGGCTGCAGAGTGCCGTCACTACGAGGAGATGATAGTCGAGGCAGGAGGCATCGACCTCTTCATCGGAGGTATCGGCCCCGATGGTCATATCGCATTCAATGAGCCGGGTTCGTCGCTCCGTTCGCGCACCCGTGTCAAGACACTTACCACCGACACCATTATCGCCAACAGCCGGTTCTTCGACAATGATGTCAACAAGGTGCCCAAGCACGCGCTCACTGTAGGTGTGGGTACTGTGATGGATGCTCGCGAGGTGATGATTCTGGTGAATGGTCACCACAAAGCACGTGCATTGCAGGCTGCCGTCGAGGGTGGTGTATGCCAGATGTGGACCATCAGTGCACTGCAGATGCACGAGCATGGCATCATCGTGTGCGACGAGGCTGCCACCGATGAACTCAAGGTGGGCACTTACAAATACTTCAAGGATATCGAGAAGAAGTAACTGCAAATCAACAATCCATGTTTAAAGTTAAAAGTACAATCATCCTCTTTTTGTTGTGCCTGACGGCCTTGACAAGTCGTGCCGAGGAGGTGAAGGTGACTTCGCCCGACGGGCATCTCGTGCTTACCCTCTATGCTGAAGGTGGACAGGCGGCATACTCTGTCGCACTCGACGGCAAGCAGATGCTCACGCGTTCGCGCCTGGGTTTGAAGACTGACCTTGGCGATTTCACCAACAACCTTACGCTGACAGGCACTGAGCAGGGTGACTTCGACTGGAACATGGAATACAACCGGGTGAAATGCTCGCAGTCGATGGGTTCGGCACGAACGTTGGCTGCACAGTTCACCAATGGCGATGGTCTGGAGTTTGTTGTCGAGTTCTTCGTGGCCAATCATGATGTGGCTTACCGATACCACATCCCCCGCCCGGAGAGCGACAACCCCAAATGCACCGTCATACGCAGCGAGGCGTCATCCTTCAATTTCCCCTCTCAGACCACCACGTTCCTTTGTCCGCAAATCAATCCGATGACAGGGTGGGAGCGTACCAAACCCTCGTATGAGGAAGACTACACCGCCGATGCACCCATGGATGTGAAGTCGCGTTTCGGCGAGGGTTACACCTTCCCCTGCCTCTTCCGCGTGGGCATCGACGGATGGGTGTTGGTGGGCGAGACGGGAGTGTCGAGTGCGTATTGTGCCTCGCACCTGAGCGACTACGACCCCGCCACCGGCTATACCATTGCTTTCCCCATGGAGGGTGAGGCCAACGGTTATGGCAGCGCGTTTGCCAACGTGCCACTGCCTTGCGAGACCCCTTGGCGCACCATCACCGTGGGGGCAGACCTCGCGCCTATTGTCGAGACCACCGTCACCTACGACTTGGTGGACCCGCTCTATGAACCTTCTCAGGACTATCAATCAGGGCGTTATACCTGGAGCTGGCTCATCTGGCAGGATGAGTCTATCAACTACGACGACCAAGTGCAGTTCATCGACCTCGCCGCAGCCATGGGTTTCGAGTACTGTCTCGTGGATAACTGGTGGGATGAGCGCATCGGGCGTGAGCGCATCGCTCAACTGTCAGATTATGCCCGTGCCAAAGGTGTGAGTCTGATGCTGTGGTATAATTCCAACGGCTTTTACAACGATGCGCCGCAGACACCGCGCGACTGTATGAATACTGCCGTTGCCCGCGACCGTGAGATGCAGTGGCTGAAAAAAATAGGTGTGAAAGGTATCAAAGTGGATTTCTTCGGGTCGGATAAGCAAGAGACCATGCGACTCTATGAAGACATCCTCTTCGACGCCAACCGCTACGGTCTGCAGGTCGTGTTCCACGGATGCACCATCCCGCGCGGATGGGAACGGATGTATCCCAACTATGTGGCGAGCGAGGCCGCCCTGGCTTCCGAGAATGTGATGTTCAGCGAATACCATGCGCAGAAAGAGGGTTTTGAACTCACCATGCACCCCTTCTCGCGCAATGCTCTCGGTTCGTTCGACTGGGGCGGAGTCATCATGAACCGCTATATGAGTCGCGACAACAAGAGCCGTCACCGCCGTTACACCTCCGACACCTTTGAGATGGCGACAGGCATCGTACTACAGACCAGTGTCAACTGCGTGGCCATGCAACCCAACAACCTGTCCGAACTGCCGCAGCATGAGCTCGACTTCCTGCGACAACTGCCCACCACGTGGGATGAGACACGGTTCATCGACGGTTATCCCACCCGTTTTGTGGTGCTGGCCCGCCGTCATGGCGACCAGTGGTATGTGGGCGGTCTTAACGGTACCGACCAACCCATGACGCTGACACTCGACCTCCCGATGATGGCTGGTCAGACGGTGAAATACTACACCGACCGCCCGCCGCGCAAGGGAGAAACCTTTTTCGAGTCGGAATTGCGGACCTTGAAAGTGGATAAGAACGGCAAGGCAAAAGTGACCATCCAACCCATGGGAGGAATCATTTTACGGTGAACATTAGGTTTGTCGTCGTAAAGTAATCATCATGTTCAATGTGCTCAGAGTTTTAAGGGATTGGGCCTTGCCTGTGGCCATGCTGTTTGGCACGGTCGTCTATCTGTTGTTCGCTTTTGTGCCTTTTTTGGATGCTCCGGGCGAGGCGATGGAACCGTTTTTTGACACCATCCTCCCGCTCTTTATGTTTCTCATCCTCTTCGTCACCTTCTGCAAGGTAGATTTCCGCCGTCTTCGTCCCGTGGCGTGGCATGGATGGGTGGCTCTCTTTCAAGTGCTCTTCGTCTTTGTCATCGTCGGCTCGATCATCGTCTTCCAGATTACGGGCGACAACCTCATCCTGCTTGAGGCCATCCTCACTTGCATCATCGGTCCTTGTGCTGCAGCCGCAGCCGTGGTCACCACCAAACTGGGTGGCAATCTTGAGGAGATGACCACCTACACTTTTATCACCAATTTCATCACGGCTGCTTTGGTGCCGGTGTGCTTCCCGCTCATCGACAAGAGCATCCACCTCGGTTTCTGGCCGTCGTTCTGGCTTATTCTTTATAAGGTGTGTATGGTGCTTGTCCTGCCCATGGGGCTGGCGTATATTGTGAAGCATCGTCTGCACCGTTTTCACCGATGGGTCATCAGTGTCAAGGACCTGTCGTTTTATATGTGGGCCGTGTCGCTCACCATTGTCACTGGCACAACAGTGAAGAATATCGTCCATGCCGACACATCGGTGGCGTTTCTGTTGCTCATTGCCTTCCTGGGCTTAATCCTGTGTGTCATCCAGTTTGCCGTAGGCCGTTATGTGGGTCATTTCTTCGGTCGCACGGTTGAGGCGGGTCAGGCGCTCGGACAGAAGAATACCGCCTTCGCCATTTGGATAGCCTATACCTACCTCAATCCCCTCTCCTCTGTCGGTCCCGGTTGCTACATCCTCTGGCAGAACTGCATCAACAGCGTGGAACTGTGGCAGCGGCGCAAGGAACAGGCTGAGGCTTAATTTCTGTTATCTTTTTGTAAAAAACAATGCGAAATGCAGTCGATATTGGCTGTATGCTGTAACTTTGCACCCGAATTTGAACGGATAACATAGAATAATGACCAAAACAAAACTTACGCTGATGGCTATGGTGCTGATATTCAGTGCGATGGCTCAGGCACAACAGTACGATACTGAAGAATTTCAAGCAGAATTAGACAAACTCATCAATATCAAACTTGAAAGCGACTCCATGGCGGCTCAACGCCATGAAGAAGGGAAGGTTTCCTCTTTTGACAACGAGGGACTGGATGTGGAGTATGCCAATACCGCCCGTAACAATGGGGTGGTGAAGGTGTATGAGAATACAACGACCAACACCACGGTGCAAGTGGATGAGAGTCCACAGCGCATCCTGCTCTTCGGCGACTCGATGCTCGATGGGGTGGGGCGGCGCTTCCAAGATTATGCCGACCAAAACGGACACACGCTCTACACGTCTATCTGGTATGGTTCCACGACGCACATGTGGGCACGAACCACTGAACTGGACCGGTTGATGGACAAGGTGAAGCCTACTTTCGTTATCATCAGTTTGGGTACCAATGATTTAGGGTATCACGACCTTCAGGCACGTAAAGAGAGCGTGCGCGAGATTCTGAGTGTGGTTGGCGATATCCCCTACGTGTGGATTGGTCCTGCCAAACTGCCAAAACTCAATAAAGATTTCGGTATTGTGGGGATGTTGCGCGAGACCATCGGTACCGCACATTTCTATGACAGTTATTACGAGCGTCTTGCACGCTTCCCGGACAATATCCATCCTACTTTTGCCGCGAGTGCCGTGTGGATTGACAAGGTGGTGGACTGGATGAACCGTCCAGATGCACCCCACATTATTAAAATGGAACGCCCCACGCACAAATCGAAGTTTCGCAATTACGAAACGCATCTGCCAAAGTACAAAGGAACCCTCAAAAACAAATACGCCAAGACGCTCTCACTGAGGTGAATGTTGAATTTCGAGTGTTGAGTGTTGACGAGTTGTTGAGGACTCGGTCCGAAAAATTGTCGCCTTCGGTGATTACTGAATGTTGAACTGACATTCATGCAATGACGGGAGTGGGGCTAAACAATGATGTCCCTTGTGAGGGCGGGCACAGAGACCCGCCCCAACGGATTGATGATGATTACACCTTTACTCAACTTTCGGAAGTTCTCAAATTCTTGGAATTTAAGTAGTTAAAGAAGTTATCGCTTCGCTTAGGAAGTTAAAGGACATTATTCACCCCCCTCTTGAATACATCAAGGAACAGCAATACTTTGACTATTGTCCTTTAACTTCTTTAACTTCCGAAAGTACAATTCCTTTATTCTTTACTCCTTTACTTTTTTACTTTTTTACTTTTTTCTCATTGTTGCCCAAATGAAGTAGACGATGAGGCAGAAATAGGCGGCCAGTCCACAGAACTCACACATCGGGTCTGCTTGCCATGTCTTGTTGATAAAGTCGAAGCCGCCAAACTTGAGCAACGCACTCACCACACCCATTAGCGCACCTCCGGCGATGAATCCGCTGGCAAGGAGCGTGCCTTTCTCACCGCGTTCTTTGTTCACTTCCTCATCTTTCGACCGAGTGGTCACATACCAGTTGATGGCACCGCCCACCAAAAGCGGGATATTGAGCTCGAGCGGAATGAACATACCCAGCGCGAAAGCCAGCGCAGGCACTTTGCACAGCGTCAGCACCACGGCCAGGGCTGCTCCGATGCCGTAGAGCAGCCAGGGCGCGCCCACACCATTCATCAGCGGGTCAATCACCGCCGCCATGGCATTTGCTTGGGGGGCAGCTATCTCACCGCCAGCGAAGTCGTACGTGGCATTGAGAAGCATCATCACTCCACCCACGGTGGCTGCTGACACTAAAACGCCGAGGAACTTAAAGCGTTCCTGCACCTTTGGCGTTGTGCCGAGCCAATAACCGATTTTCAGGTCAGTGATGAACGAACCGGCCACTGACAGTGCCGTACAAACCACACCACCCATGATGAGCGCAGCCACCATGCCTGCAGTACCTTTCAGTCCCACAGCCACCATCACCACGGATGCCAGGATGAGCGTCATCAGTGTCATGCCCGACACAGGGTTGCTACCTACGATGGCGATGGCATTGGCTGCCACCGTAGTGAAGAGGAACGCGATGATGGTTACCAACAGGATGCCTACCACGGCAAAGAGCAGGTTGCCTTCCATCACGCCCAACCAGAAGAAGAGGAAGGTGACAAGGATGGTCACGATGGCACCGATGGCGATAATCTTGAAGGACAGGTCACGTTGTGTACGCTGCACCTCTTCCATGCTGCCACCCTTACCTTTCATCTCTTTCGCTGCTAATGACACGGCACCACGGATGATGCCCCACGATTTGATGATGCCGATGATGCCCGACATGGCGATGCCGCCAATACCTATGCTCTTTCCATACGACTTGAAAATGGCTTCGGGGCTCATCGCTCCCACCGTGTCGGTGATGGTCGGATCCCACATGTTCAGTACCTGGTCGTGGAAGAACAGTCCCATCAGTGGTACGATGACCCACCAAACAGCCAAAGAACCCAGGCAGATGATGAACGCGTATTTCAGACCGATGATGTAGCCCAGGCCCAGCACCGCCGCGCCCGTGTTCACCTTGAACACCAGTTTGGCTTTCTCGGCAATCGTTTCACCGAAATCCACCATGCGGGTGGTCACGGTCTCACTCCACCATCCGAAGGTGGCCACGATAAAGTCGTACAGACCGCCAATCAGACCTGCGATGAGCAACGGCTTGGCTTGGTTGCCGCCCTTGGCACCCGATATCAGCACCTGAGTGGTGGCCGTGGCCTCGGGGAAGGGATATTTGCCGTGCATGTCCTTCACGAAATACTTACGGAAAGGGATGAGGAAGAGGATGCCGATGATACCGCCCAACAGCGACGAGAAGAAGACTTTCTCAAACGAGGCGGTCATCTCTGGGTATTTCGCTTGAAGGATATAGATGGCGGGTAGTGTGAAGATGGCACCTGCCACCACAGCCCCCGAACAGGCACCGATACTTTGTATGATGACGTTTTCGCCCAGTGGGTTATGCTTTCTGCGCAGGGTGGACACGCCCACCGCGATGATGGCGATGGGGATGGCGGCCTCGAACACCTGACCCACCTTCAGCCCCAAGTAGGCTGCGGCGGCGGAGAAGAGGATAGCCATCAGAATACCCCAAGTAATCGACCATCCGTTGGCCTCGGCATACGTCTTGTTGGGCGACATCACAGGTTGATATTCTTCGCCCTCATGCAATTCCCGAAACGCGTTCTCGGGCATTTGCATCACATCTTGTTCTTGCTCTAATTCTTTCATTGGTTATGTTTTTTTCGTTTCATCTCTTTTGCTCGTTCCAGTTTTTTGCGTTTCATCAATGGCCACCACGCATACAACCGGCGATGTTTCAAATAGTCAAGTTCATCGTCATGCAGGTAAGCCTCGCGTTCAAACGATATGTTGTAATAGGCAGAACCCTTCATGAACATACGGACAAACCATTCGGCCAGATACCACAAATAGAAGAAGATGAATCCCATCTCAATCATCTGCCGGGTATGGATGCGCTCATGGTTCACCAGCACAGGCGAGATGACCGTATCGTGGTGGCAGAAGAGCACGCCGAAGAGGTTGATGGCGGCATAGTTCTTCCCGGGCAACAAATTGTTTCTAATGATCTTCATCGTGGTGGCTGTTTTTTCGGTGCAAAGATAAAGAATAAATCCGAAATATGAAATATGAAATCCAAAATTAGAAATAATTGTGAATAATGAATTGTGAATTGTGAATTATTCCGTACCTTTGCACCCGATTTAAGGTAAGTAAGATGCAAGACATTAGAAACATTGCGATTATTGCGCACGTTGACCACGGAAAAACAACCCTGGTCGATAAAATGATGTTGGCTGGCAACCTCTTCAGAGAGGGACAGAATTTGAGCAGCCAAGTACTGGATAACAACGACTTAGAGCGCGAACGAGGAATCACTATCCTCTCAAAAAATGTGTCCATCAACTATAAAGGCACAAAAATCAATATCATCGACACTCCGGGACACTCCGACTTCGGCGGCGAAGTGGAGCGCGTGCTCAATATGGCCGACGGTTGTCTGTTGCTCGTCGATGCCTTCGAAGGCCCCATGCCGCAGACACGCTTTGTCTTGCAGAAAGCCTTGCAAATCGGCCTCAAACCCATCGTGGTGGTGAACAAGGTGGACAAACCCAACTGCCGCCCCGAAGAGGTGTATGAGATGGTGTTCGACCTGATGTTCTCGCTCAATGCCACCGAAGACCAACTCGACTTCCCCGTGGTCTATGGCTCTGCCAAAAACGGATGGATGGGCGAGGACTATAACACACCGACCGACAATATCACCTACCTGCTCGACAAAATCGTGGAGGTGATACCCGCACCCACGGTCAGCGAGGGATCACCCCAGATGCTCATCACCTCGCTCGACTACTCCTCCTATACAGGTCGTATTGCCGTGGGACGCGTTCACCGCGGCACGCTCACCGAGGGTATGAACATCACCGTGGCGCACCGCGACGGCTCGATGGAGAAGACCAAAATCAAGGAGTTGCACACCTTCGAGGGCATGGGACATGTGAAAACACATGAGGTGCAGGGTGGCGACATCTGTGCCATCATCGGACTGGAGAGATTCGAGATTGGCGACACCATCTGCGATTTTGAAAATCCCGACCCGCTGCCGCCCATCGCCATCGACGAACCCACCATGTCGATGCTCTTCACCATCAATGACTCTCCGTTCTTCGGCAAGGAGGGCAAATACTGCACCTCGCGCCATATCAACGACCGCCTGCAGAAGGAATTGGAGAAAAACCTCGCCTTGCAAGTGGCTCCCTTCGGCGATGCCACCGACAAGTGGATTGTCAGCGGACGCGGTGTGCTCCACCTCTCCGTGCTCATCGAGACCATGCGCCGCGAAGGGTATGAACTGCAGGTGGGACAGCCGCAGGTTATCTACAAGGAGATTGACGGTGTGCGCTGCGAGCCCATTGAGGAGTTGACCATCAACGTGCCCGAGGTGTATGCCTCGAAAATGATTGACATGGTGACACGCCGCAAGGGCGAGATGACCTCAATGGAATCGCAGGGTGAGCGTACCAACATTGAGTTCGACATGCCCTCGCGCGGCATCATCGGACTGCGTACCAATGTGCTGACTGCCTCACAAGGCGAGGCCATCATGGCTCACCGCTTCAAGGAATACCAACCCTATAAGGGCGACATCGAACGCCGTGTCAACGGTTCGATGATTGCCATGGAGACGGGTACCGCTTACGCCTACAGTATCGATAAACTGCAAGACCGCGGCAAGTTCTTCATCGACCCGGGCGAGGAGGTCTATGCCGGACAAGTGGTGGGTGAACATGTACACGACAACGACTTGGTCATCAACGTCACCAAGGCCAAGCAGTTGACCAACGTGCGTGCGTCGGGCAGCGACGAGAAGGCGCACATCATCCCCAAGGTGGTACTCTCGCTCGAAGAGTCGCTCGAATACATCAAGGGCGACGAGTATGTGGAGTGTACGCCCAAAGCCATCCGTATGCGCAAAGTCATCCTTGACCATCTGGAGCGCAAACGCGCCAACAAGGAGGTTTAAGGTTTAGGGTTTAAAGTTTAAAGTTTAGGGTTTAAGGGGTGAAGTTTAAAGTTTAAGGTTGAGTGTTGAGTGTTCTTGGCATATCTCCTGCCCCCTGCCCCCTGCTCCCTGCCCCATTTAGTGCTTGTAAGTAGGGACAGGGCGTGACCTGTCCGCCATTTATCGCGATCGCCGTGCTATCTACTCCCCTCCCTGCAAGGGGCTTCCGTTTTGGTCAAATTCATACTCTGTAGTCTCGTCGGCATTGTCTGTGACTGCATCGCGCCCTCATAGGTGGGGTCGTCGTTTGAGCGGTCGGCCACGGACAATCCCTGTTGGGCCCGTTTATAGTTATCTTGGAAATCTTTTACGATAGAATTCTTTACTCTCTTCACTAGGCCATTCACCTCCACTTTTAGCATCCTCAACAATGTAGCGGAGAGACCTATTGTGACGTGTGTATTCCTTTGTAACAACAACCCCGATACCATGACATTTCAGTTTATCAACAGCCATAGGGCTGCATACATAGGCCAGCGAATCAAGGTTTACAATTAACGTGTCTCCAAGGGTCATGGAATGAATGTTATAATATATTTCAATAGTATCAGAATGGCCACAACTATCTAATTTGATGGTCGATCTTTCTTGCGCATCTAATATTCCTTTCCGATCAATCCATGTCAATTCTTTTCCGTCTTTGTTTTTATATGTCAGAATTGTCTCGTCCAAATCAAATATCCACATAAGGCACAGTCGGTAGATAGCGTAAATGATAATACATACCACTAAGATAAAGCCAAAGATATATATAGTAATCCTACTTGTTTTCATTATAATGTTCTTTACTAAAAATGTCCGAAATATCCATGTTTTATATAACTTCCAGAGTACTCGTGTTCACCATAATAGGGATAAAACGAGTTATATCCGTTACCTCCATTAGACTTCTGATTATAATGTCCTACTAACGGCATGATTGAGCTGTAGAATAGGGACTCGGAGAATGCCATTGGCTTTAGACTCCTTAAATTTGCTCCAAACATCATGTTACCCACTGCACGTAATGTGGTTATCATAGGTAAACCATTTACATTCCTTACTCGTACTGGAGTATAGGCATCTAACCCCAAAGATGTCTTGATGTCAAAAGGAGCTCCGTTTTCTGACAATTCAGCCAATAAAAAAAGACTTCCAATTACTGTACCAACGGAGGAATATTTTTGAACCAAAGAGAATAATACTAATCCCCAATTAACAATTTCTGATGCGCTTGCTCCATAAACAGTAGACCGTATTCCTTTAGGGCTAATAGTTCCCGTAACTGATAATCTGTTCATATCGATAACCTTATTAGATGCCTTGGAAAAAAAGAAGCCGCCTGTATTGTCTTCAGTATCCATAAAGTCAAAAGGTTGCATCGTTCTACCTATTACTTCGCCCGTTCTTTCCATCTTCTCAAATTTTGCTGTAAATGTAGTTAAAACATCCCAATAGTAACAAAAAAACACCTGCGAGTGCAAGTCTGCTGCAAAGTTATAAAAAAGTTTTAAAAATACATCATTAGTCAATCAAATTATTTTCCAGGTTTTGATTGAAGCTACTTTAAGCAACTTTTGACCAAGGTACAGTTCGTGAAAAGTGTTTTTCCTGTCTCAAATGTCAAATCAGGGTGGGTATAAATATTCTGTTAAAGGCAATAAAGGGAATATGCATCCGTTTTATAAACAGTGAAAAAATACATAATTTACTGTTTATGAAACGGATTTTTTTGATGCTGGCCTTGGCACTCGTCTCGATGGCGGGATGGGCGCAATCTCCTGTCGGTAAATTCTCCATCATCCCAAAGGTGGGTATGACATGGGCTAAAGTCACCAACTTTGACTGGGCCGCCACTGTCACTGAGGGAACAGACTATTATAAAGAGTCGCTCAAAGGAGCCAAACTCAAAGGCGGTGTGACAGCCGGCGCCGATGTGGAATACCAGGTCAGTGACGAATGGGCCGCATCCGCCGGGCTGTTCTATTCGCTGCAAGGTATGTATGTACCCGATTACATCGCCGACAACCAGAATGGCACGTTGACAGGTGTGGAGGACATGCATGCCGACCTGCATTATCTCAATGTTCCCGTCATGGTCAGCCGTTATCTCTTCCCTGGGTTTGCTGTCAAGGCGGGCGTGCAGGCGGGATTCCTTCTGGCTAACCGCATGAAGAGCGAAACCACCACTTTTGAGAAACAGGCCGATGGTACGTTGAAAGCCACTGCCAACGATGATGTCAGCGACGAGTGGGACAATTACCAGACAGTGGATGTTTCCATTCCCGTAGGTATATCTTACGAATACGAGCGCGTCATTGTGGATGTGCGTTACAATTTCGGTCTCACCAAGGTGTTCGATGACAATCTCTTCCCCTCGCGCAACTCTGTCTTCCACTTCACCGTAGGGTATCGGCTTTGAACGTTGAACATTGAACGTTGAACGTTGAACGTTATGATTACTCAATAAATGGACTATTGTCCAAACTCCCAAACTCCCAAACTCCTACACTCCTATCAATTAGTAAAAATATGAAAAAGATATTAGTAGCATTTTTGTTTTTGACGGCGGTGCTGACCGTCAGTGCTCAGGCACCTGTGGCAGGTTCGTTCTCTCTCATCCCCAAGGTGGGCGTAGTGTTATCCAAATTCTCCGACCACACCATCTATTCTTCCGTTGATGTCGGAAAAGACAGCGAGAACAAGGCGAAGTTCGGACCGGGTTTCTCTGTCGGAGTTGAGGGTGAGTATATGGCACACCCGAATATCGGTGTGAGTCTTGGGCTGATGTATGCCCACGAGGGCACCGACCATGATTTGAAGGGAGCCGAGGTGGGTCTTGACTACCTCAATGTGCCGTTGATGGCCAATTTTTATGTCACCCCTCAACTGGCGTTTCGTGTCGGAGCGCAAGCGGGATTTCTCATGGGCGACAATGTGGGCATAGCCTACGGCGACCACGGAGTGACAGAGGCGTCTTCGTTCAACAGTGTGGATTTCTCCATCCCTATCGGTGTGCAGTTCGAGTATCAGCGGCTGATGCTGGGCATGCGCTACAACTGGGGGCTGACCCGCGTGTTTAAAGATTCCGACTATTTCAAAGAGAAAAGCCAAGTCATACAGATTGACCTTGGCTATCGATTAACGCTATAAAAAGATTCGTATTTATGGAAGTGATACAGAGTTTCACCATCGACCATATCCACTTGAAACCAGGCATTTACGTTTCACGCGAGGATAAGGGGTTTACCACGTTCGACCTGCGCATCACCGAACCCAACAAAGAGCCTGCCGTGGCCCCTTCGGCCATGCACAGCATGGAGCATCTGATGGCCACATGGTTTCGTAATTCAGAAGTAAAAGACGATGTCGTGTATGTCGGTCCGATGGGATGTCTCACGGGCATGTACATCATTATGACAGGCCGCTATACCGTCGAGGATATGCGCCGCCTGACGATGCGGTGCCTGGAGTGGATGCTCACGCAGACGGAAGTGCCCGCCACCCGACCCGAGGCATGCGGCAATTACCTGCTGCACGACCTGCCCATGTGCAAGTGGGAGAGCGAGCGATACCTGCACCGCCTGAAAGAGGATTTCCACAGCGAATATACCCCGCTGCATATCACACTCGACGACGGCAAAGTCTTCGCCGATGCCTAAGTTTTCTTAGAATAAAGGCTTTCGGATTTTCCGGAGATTCCGGGTTTTCTGGGTTTTCCGGAGATTCCGGATATCCCGGCTTTTCCGTAGGTGCGTCCTAGAATTAAAGTTTGCTCAGAAACTCTTTCGTCACATTAAACGACCCCTCGGCCATGCGGTTCCAGAAGTCGAAATATTGCGAGGCGTCGGTATCCTTCAGGGGGATGTCGCTGATGATGCGGAAGGAGATGAATGGCACGTGATAGAGATAACAAGTGTGAGCGATGGAACCGCTCTCCATATCGACAGCCATGGCCTCCGGGAAATGGCTGAGGATGTCGCGCATCTTCTCCTTGCTGTCAACAAACCAGTCGCCGCTGACAATCAGTCCCGCATGCACCGGCGTGCCGCAGTCCACTGACAGAGCCTTCTCTATCAGTTCTTTGGGCGTCTTCAACCATGGCGGCATGCCCACCAGTTGCCCGTATTGCACCTCCTTGCCACAATACACATCGTGATAGACATATTGTGTGCCGGCCACCACCTCTGTGATATTGAGCGACACATCGGCTCCTCCGGCCACGCCAGTCGAGATGATGAGGTCGGGTTGGTAGGCATGTATCATCTCCACACATCCGACGGCGGAGTTGACCTTGCCGATACCGCACTGTTGCATGATGATGTCATTGTCGCCGATTTTCCCAAGTACGAAGTCCTTGCCATGTTGGCGCTCTGTGGTGCTTTCGTCTAATAAGGTGCGCAACTGGACAAATTCTTTTTCCATTGCGACGATGATTCCGATTTTCATATATTTTAGGAGTTTGGGAGTTTAGGAGTTTGGACAATAGTTATTTTTGGAGTGGAGGAGTGAAGGAGTGGAGGAGTGAAGGAGTGAAGACATTACTCCATTGATTGAGTAACCTCCTGCCCCTTGCTCCTTGCCCCCTTTAACCTTGCAAATTTACAACTTTTTTCTGAATTGCAACCCTTAACCAAAGAAAAAACATTAACTTTGCACCGATTATTAAGAAAACAATCCCAATGATGAAGAATCTGAAATTCACATGGCTGTTTGACGTGGCCATTATTGCCGTCTTTGCGGCTATCGCTTTTGCTTATTTCTATCCCGCCGATATCGAGGGGCGCATCATCTCACAAGGTGATGTGGCAGCCGGGCGGGGTGCCGGACAAGAGGCGTCGGAATATCTGCAAAAGACGGGTGAGAGAACCCGTTGGACCAATGCCACCTTCAGTGGCATGCCAACCTATCAGACGGCACCATCGTATAAGAGCACCGACAAACTGCAAACGGCGGTCAAAGCCTATCACCTGTGGATGCCGGAATACGTGTGGTATGTGTTCGTCTATCTCTTGGGCTTCTATATCCTGCTCCGGGCGTTCGACTTCCGTCGTGCGCTGGCAGCATTAGGCTCCATCATCTGGGCGTTCTCATCCTATTTCTTCATCATCATCGCAGCCGGACACATCTGGAAGGTGATGGCCTTGGCCTATCTGCCGCCCATGATTGCCGGTATCGTGCTGGCCTACCGCGGGAAATATTGGTGGGGATTGGCTGTCACCGCGCTCTTTACCGCCTTTGAAATCAATGCCAACCATGTGCAGATGACCTATTATTATCTGTTCGTCATCGCTGCCATGGTCATTGCTTTCCTGTTCATCGCTATCCGCCAGAAACGCTTAGCGCAGTTCTTCAAGGCTACGGCCGTGTGTGTCGTGGGTGCGCTCATCGGTGTGTGCATTAACCTGTCGAACCTCTTTCATACATGGGAGTATTCGCAGGAGACGATGCGCGGTAAGAGCGAACTGGTGAAACCCGCCAGCGACAACCAGACCTCCACCGGACTGGACCGTGACTATATCACCCATTGGAGTTACGGCATCAGCGAGACATGGACCCTGCTCATCCCCAACACCAAGGGCGGTGCCTCCGTGCCGCTCGTGCTCAATGAGAAAGCCATGGAGAAGGCGGGCGAGTTCCGCGATATTTATCAGCAGAATGCCGGCGCTTTCCCGCAGTATTGGGGCGACCAGCCTGGCACATCGGGCCCTGTCTATGTGGGCGCATTTGTGGTGTTCCTCTTTATCCTCGGCCTCTTTATTGTCAAGGGACCGATGAAGTGGATGCTGCTGGCGGTCACCGTCCTGACCATTATGTTGTCGTGGGGAAAGAACTTCATGGGACTGACCGATTTCTTCATCGACCATTTCCCCATGTACGCCAAATTCCGTACTGTAGCCTCCATCCTTGTCGTGGCTGAGTTCACTATCCCCTTGTTGGCAATGATGGCCCTCAAACGGATTGTCGATGAACCGGCCGTTTTGACGAAGAATTGGAAAACGGCGGCCGTGGCGTTTGCGTTGACAGGAGGTATGGCCTTGTTGTTCGCCATCATGCCCGGCACCTTCTTCAGTTTCATCTCTAATGAAGAACAGCAATATTTCTCGCAGGTGCCCGGACTGTCGGAAAATCTCATCGGCATCCGTCAGGCCATCTTCACCGCCGATTGTTGGCGTTCACTTGCCATTATCGTCATTGGATGTCTCTTGCTCTGGGTCTATGCCAAGGGCAAGATGAAAGCCCTCTATCTCGCCATCATGCTTGCTGTGCTCTGCCTGGTTGACATGTGGACGGTCAATAAACGTTATCTCCATGATGAGCAGTTCAATGCCGACAGGAGTGTGCGCGAGATGCCGCTGCCCAAGACCGCAGCCGACGAGGCCATCCTTCAAGACCAGTCGCCCGATTACCGTGTACTGAATCTCAGCGTAAATACGTTTAATGACAATTCCACCTCCTTCTATCACAAGAGCATCGGTGGCTATCATGCCGCGAAATTGCAGCGTTATCAAGACTTGATAGACCATTATCTCACTGATGAGATGAACTATGCGTTCAAGAGTCTGGCGCAGGGTGAAGCCGAGATGTTGCCTGAGAACGCATACGGCATTCCGGTGGTGAAGTATGCCAACGCTGACAGCATGAAGGTGCTCAACATGCTCAATGCCAAGTATTTCATCCTTCCCTTGCAAAATGGCAATGTGACCCCGTTGCAAAACAGTGGTGCCTATGGCAATGCGTGGTTGGTCGATGGGGTGAAGTATGTGCAGAACGCCAATGAGGAACTCGATGCCCTCGCGACTACCGACCTGCTTCATATCGCAGTGGCCGACATCCGATTCAAGGACATCTTAGGAGAAGCCGCAGTGCAAGACAGCGCCGTTGCTGTGGCGAAGGACAGCACGACCACCATCGTACAAGACAGCATCAACACCGTCAGCATCAAGACCTACGAGCCCAACCGCCTGACCTATCAGGTTTCGTCGGAAAAGGGCGGCATCATCGTCTTCTCTGAGATTTATTATCCCGGTTGGGAGGCTCTGGTCGATGGTCAACCTGTGGATATCGCCCGGGTGAACTATACGCTCCGTGCCATCCGCGTGGCAGCCGGGCAACATGAGATAGAACTCAAATTCTTCCCCGAATCGGTGGAAAAGACTGAGACCGTGGCTCACATCGCGCTCATCCTGCTTCTGCTCAGTATCGTGGCGGCAATCGTCATACCCAAGCTGAGAAAGAAGCCTCAGGAGTAATCATTTATCATTTGGCGAAGCCCATGCAATATCTCCTATCTCTTCCCCCAAATCTCGTCGGTTGCTTTCACGACATCACGGGTTTGGATCCGCAACAATGGTTTTGCGCCAACGACCCCGTTGGCCGTAAACTCGGTAGTGGCGGTGGCACCACCCATCTGCTCAACGCTTACGAGCAGCATACCTCTTGCCCCTTACCTCTTACCTCTAATCAACGAATCATCATCCACGCCGGTGGGCAGTCGCGCCGATTGCCGTCGTATGCCCCGTCAGGAAAGATTCTCACCCCCATCCCCGTGTTCCGTTGGGAACGCGGACAACGGTTGTCGCAGAACCTGCTCGACATACAGGTGCCCCTCTATGAGCAAATCATGAAGGCCGCCCCCGACAGTCTGACCACCATGATTGTCAGTGGCGACGTGTTCATCCGTGCCACCGAACCGCTTCAGCCCATTCCTGAAGCCGATGTGGTGTGCTACGGCTTGTGGCTTGGTCCCGAGATAGCCAAAGACCATGGCATCTTTGTGTCCGACCGCCGCTCACCGTCGCGCTTGAAGCGGATGATGCAAAAACCATCTGTCGAGGTGCTCGGCGGGTTGCTCAAGGATCATTTCTATCTGACCGACATCGGGATATGGCTCCTCTCGGAACGTGCGCTGCGGTTGTTGCGCGAGAAATCCACACGCGACGGCGAGGTCATCAACTACGACCTCTATTCCGACTTCGGGCGCGCGTTGGGTGATGAACCCGAAATCGATGACCCCGACCTCGCTGCCCTGAGTGTGGCCATCTTGCCGTTGCCCGGAGGAGAGTTCTATCACTTCGGTACCACCCATGAGATTATCTCCTCAACGCTCGAAGTGCAAAACTTGGTCAACGACCAGCGGCGTATCATACACCGTTCTCGCAAACCCCATCCTTCCATGTTCATACAGAACTCGGAGACGTGGGCGAAAATCACCTCCGACAATCACCATCTGTGGGTGGAGAACAGTTGCATCAGCGAAGGGTGGACATTGACCAACCACCACGTGATTACAGGTGTGCCCGAGAATGCGTGGCAGATAGCGTTAAAGGCCGGACAGTGTATCGACATCGTTCCCGTGGGCGAGTCGCAATACGTGGTGCGTCCCTACGGCTACGACGACCGATTCAAAGGTCGTGTCAACGACCCTTCAACCCTCTTCCTCGGTCAGCCGTTCATTCAATGGGCAGCCGAACGAGGCATCGACCCAACAGCCATACCGGGAGGTGACGACATGCAATCGGCATGCATCTTCCCCGTCGTAGACAATTCGCACGATGCCGGATTGGTGTTGCGTTGGATGCTCAACGAACCTTATCAGGACGGCGGGCGGATGTTGTGGAACATGTCACGGCGCATGAGTGCCGAAGAGATATCCGCTGAGGCGAACCTGCGTCGCTTGGAGGAGCAACGGAAGGAAAACAGAGCGAAAAACTGGCCGTTCTTGGCGAAAAACTACCAGCATAGCGTGTTCTATCAACTGGATTTGGAGGATGCCGCGCGGGAGTTTCAGGCCAATAACATCGCCTTGCCGTCGCCGCTGAGTGAGGACGACCCGCTGATGACCCGCATCCACGACGCGATGTTCCGCTCGGAGCGTCTGCGTCTGAAGGGTGAAGCGCAAAGGGCAGAAGAAGAGGCCGACAAAGCCTTCGGCTTGCTCCGTCAGGGACTGACCACCTCAGCGTTGGCCGACAAACAATCGCCCCGCATGTCGGTCTATGCCGACCAGATCGTATGGGGTCGCAGTCCGGTGCGTATTGATATCGCCGGTGGATGGACCGACACACCGCCTTATTGCCTGATGGAGGGCGGCGCCGTCATTAACTTGGCGATTGAACTCAATGGTCAACAGCCCATCCAGACCTACGTGAAACCCTGTCGCGAACCCAAAATCATCCTTCGCAGCATCGACCTCGGTGCCGCTGAAGAAGTGACCACCTACGAGCAACTGGCTGATTTCTACCATGTTGGCAGTCCGTTTTCCATTCCGAAGGCGGCATTGGTGCTTGCCGGTTTCCAACCCGGTTTCTCGGCCGAGCCTTTCGATTCGTTGCAATCGCAGTTGCAAGCCTTCGGTTGCGGCATCGAGGTGACACTCCTCTCAGCCATCCCCGCCGGCAGCGGTCTGGGCACCAGCAGTGTGATTGCCGCCACGGTGTTGGGGGCACTCAACGATTTCTGCGGACTGATGTGGGATAAGAACGAGATAGGCCACCGAACCCTTGTCTTGGAGCAGTTGCTCACAACGGGTGGAGGATGGCAAGACCAGTTCGGCGGACTCCTGCAAGGTGTGAAACTGCTGCAGACCTCAGAGGGTTTCGACCAAAACCCCGTGGTGAGGTGGTTGCCCGACGAACTGTTCACACGTTCCGACTACAGGGCGTGTCATCTGCTCTACTATACGGGCATCACGCGCACGGCAAAGACGATCTTGGCCGAAATTGTGCGTAAGATGTTCCTCAACCAGCACGACGAACTGTCGCAGTTGCGGCAGATGAAATCGCATACGATGGAGATGTACGAGGCCATCCAACGCAATGACTTCGAGCACATGGGACGCCTTGTGCGGCATACTTGGGCGCAGAATCAAGCCATTGACAACGGCACCAATCCCGCCGAGGTGCAGCGCATCACGGAGTTGGTTGACGACCTTTGCTTGGGTTATAAGTTGCCTGGAGCGGGTGGGGGAGGCTATCTCTATATGATAGCCAAAGACCCTGAGGCGGCTGCCCGTGTCCGTCAAATTCTCGCTGCCGACCCGTATCGCAACGCCAATGCGCGTTTTGTTGATATGAGTCTCTCTGGCAGTGGGTTACAAGTAAGTAGAAGCTGAAGAATGTTGAATGGCCGGTATGATGCAGTGGAATACACCCGTGGCGGTTGAAAAGCCTGGTTTTTTGATTGAACCCTTTGAGGAGATACTCTTCGTGGGCTCATGTTTCGCGGACGGCATCGGAAGGCGATTTCAAGAGGAGCAGTTCCGCGCCACGGTCAATCCTTATGGCACCATGTACAATCCCGCCAGTGTGCTCCATACCATCGAGCGCACGGAGGTGGCACCCCGGGTGGCGTTCATCACACTGGGCACGAATCATGTGTATATGCTCAAGGAGACGGGCGAAATTGTGGACAACTGCCAAAAACGTCCCGCACGGTTGTTTGAAGAGCGTGAACTGTCTGTGACTGAATGTGCCGCGTATCTGAGACGGTGCGTCGAGGTGTTGCGCTCGCGCCGCCGCGATGTCCATGTGGTCTTCACGGTCAGCCCCATCCGCTATGCCAAATACGGTTTTCATGGCAGCCAGCTCTCCAAAGCCACCTTGCTCTTGGCGGTACAAGAGGTGCTGCAAGCAATACGCAATTTGTCGCAGACAATGCCCCCCTCCTTCGGAGGGGCTACGGGGGAGGCTCCGGCCTCCTATTTCCCTGCCTACGAGATCGTGCTCGATGAGTTGCGCGACTACCGTTTCTATGCGTCCGACATGCTGCACCCCTCTGAACAGGCCGTAGAGTATATCTTCCAGCGGTTGGCCGATGTCTATTTCAGCGATGCTGCCAAACGTTTTCTTGAGGAGTGGCGACCCGTGAAAGAAGCCCTCCATCACCGTCCGCTCCACCCTGAGTCGGCTGAGTATCTGGCATTTAAAGCGCAAGTGAACGAGAAAATTCAGCGGCTCAAAGAGAAATATCCCTTATTGGATGTTGCTGAAGAAATGGAATAGACAACAGATTTCACGGATTTCACAGATTTTTGTTTGCTGATAATCAGCACGTTGTAAATCCGTGAAATCCGTGGAATCCGTTGTTGAAGAGAATTACAAGTGTTTTGACACACTTTTTAATATTATAATTTTCTAATTTTTTAATTTTCCTCAGTCTTGGAAGTACACCCTCTTTACCCTGTTGCTGACAGAGGTGAGGATTTCGTAGGGGATGGTTTCGAGGATATCGGAGAGCACCGTCACGGGCAGGTGGTCACCGAAGATTTCCACCGTATCGCCTTCATGGCAGGGGATGTCGGTGACGTCAATCATCGCCACATCCATGCAGATATTTCCCACGTATGGCGCTTTCTGTCCGTTGACCAGACAGTAGCCGTGTCCGCGTCCTAAATGGCGGTCCAGACCGTCGGCATAGCCAATGGGGATGGCTGCGATGACACTGTCGCGTGTGAGGATGCCCTTGCGGCTGTACCCCACCGTATCCTCCTTTGGCACATGGCGCAGTTGCAGGATGGTAGTCTTCAGTGTCGAGACATTATGGATGATATGGTTGTCGCGACTGTCAATGCCGTACAATCCCAGTCCCAACCGACACATATCCAATTGACGCTCAGGGAAATGCACGATGCCGGCGCTGTTGTCGATATGGCGCAGGATCTTGTGGGGGAAGGCCGCTTGCAACTGCTCTGAAGCCTGGCAGAACAGTTCGAACTGATGCTGTGAGAAACGGTCGAAATCATCGCTGTCGGAACCTACGAAATGCGAGAACACCGACCTCGGGATGATGGCATTCTGCCCTTTGAGGCGAGCAATCAGTTCCTCCATGTCGTGCTGCGGGTCGAAACCGAGGCGGTGCATGCCCGTATCGAGTTTGATGTGGACAGGATAATCCGTGATACCTTCTTTTTGTGCCGCCCGCACCAAAGCGTCGAGCAAGCGGAAGTTATACACCTCCGGTTCCAGCTTATAGTCGAAGAGCGACTTAAACGATGTCATCTCAGGGTTCATCACCATGATGTTGCCCGTGATGCCGTTGCGCCGCAGCGTCACACCCTCGTCGGCCACCGCCACCGCCAGATAGTCCACTTGGTGGTCTTGCAGCGTCTTTGCTATCTCCACCGCTCCGGCTCCATAGCCTTCGGCTTTGATCATGCACACTAATTTGGTGTCGGGTTTGAGATACGAGCGGAAATAGTTGAGGTTATCGACCATGGCGTTGAGATTCACCTCGAGGATGGTCTCATGCACCTTCTGCTCAAGCAGTTCGGTGAGTTGGTCGAAATGGAACGGGCGTGCGCCTTTGAGCAGAATCACCTCATCGTGCAATGCAGTGAATACCTCGGAGGCGATGAACGCTTCGGACGAGGGGAAGAAATAACGCTCCTTGACATCGAACTGTGCGGCTTGCGCCGAGATTTGGGGACCGATGCCAATCAGTTTCTTCACGCCGCGTTTGGCGACCAACTGCGCCACTTCGCGATACAGCAGGTCCTGTGGGATGCCGCTCTGGTAGATGTCGCTGAGAATTAGCGTGTGACTGCGTCCCTGATGGTCGGGACGGCGGTTCATGAAGTCGAGTGCGATGTCGAGCGAATTGATGTCGGAATTATACGAGTCGTTGATGAGTGTACATCCGTGTTGTCCCTCCTTCACCTCCAATCGCATGGCGATGGGTTCCAAGGCCGCCATCCGCGAGGTGATGGTTGCCGCTTCTAAGCCTAAAAGCAGCAAGACTGCCGTGCAAGTCATGGAGTTCACCACCGACGCCTCGTCGATAAAGGGCAGTTGGTAGGTGCCGCTGTGCCCTTGGTAGTTCCATGTCACGCAGGTGCTGTCCTCGTTCTTCTCCACACGGCTGAAGAACAGCGACGCCTTCGGGTCGGTCTGCGACCACGCCAGTTTCATTCCTTTATAGGGACAGGTGTCGATGATGTCCCTCACCAACGGGTCATCGGCACAATAGACGATGGCCGTGGCGTCGTGGAAGAGACGCAGTTTCTCACGGCATTTCTGCTCCAACGAGTCAAAATTCTCCTGATGGGCGGAGCCTAACGAGGTGAGCACACCGATGGTGGGTTGGATGATGCTGCGGAGGCGTTCCATCTCGCCCGGCTTGCTGATGCCCGCCTCAAAGAGTCCGATTTGGCTTTGTTCATGGAGATGCCACACCGACAACGGTACCCCGATCTGCGAATTATAACTCTTCGGTGAGCGCGTGACCACCTTGTCGGGTGATAGCAACTGATACAGCCATTCCTTGACGATGGTTTTGCCGTTGCTGCCCGTGATGCCCACCACAGGGATATCGAAACCCTCACGATGGCGCTCTGCGAGCCGTTGTAAGGCGATGAGCGTATCGGCCACCTTGAGGAAATTGGCACCAGGATAGTGTGAAGCAAAAGCAGCGGGCACGGTGTGAACCACGAAATTGCGCACCCCGCGGTGATAGAGGTCATCGACGTAGCGCATTCCGTCGTTGCGTTCCGAACGTAATGCGAAGAACAAAGTCTCTTCCGGGAAGCAGAGCGAACGACTGTCGGTGAGAATCCATCCGATTTGTGCCGTACTGTCGCCATATCTGTGCGCTCCGATGAGCGTTGTGATTTTCTCGATAGAATAGGTCATGATGTTTACTAAAGGTATATTCTAAAAATCAGTGCAAAATTACTGCTTTTCGTGGTGATGACCAACTTTTTTAGGCGTCTTTCGTTTTTTCGTGAACATTTTTATGGACTATTCCGAAAAAAAACATTACTTTTGCAGAATTAAAACTAATTTCATCAAAAAAATATCAAAATGAGTCCTGTACAAACTACGAAAATGACCAACTATCGTTGGATTATTTGTGCTATGTTGTTCTTCGCGACAACCGTTAACTACATGGACCGTCAGGTGCTCTCACTCACCTGGAAAGACTTCATCGCTCCAGAATTCTCTTGGAATGATAAAGATTACGGTACCATTACGGCATTCTTCTCTATTTTTTATGCGGTGTTTATGCTCTTCGCGGGTAAGTTTGTTGATTGGATGGGTACCAAAAAAGGTTATCTGTGGGCAATCTTCGTGTGGAGTACAGGTGCTGTCCTTCATGCGTTTTGCGGTATCGCTACCAGTGGAATCTTACAGGGAGAGTGGTTCGTAGGCTTCGAGGGGGCTAAAGAACATATTCAGGCAGCGGCCAATTTAGGTCTGGGTGTAAGCACTGTGAGCGTGTGGCTCTTCTTAGCCTGCCGCGTGGTCTTAGCTATGGGTGAGGCAGGTAACTTTCCTGCTGCCATTAAGGTGACCGCCGAATACTTCCCCAAGAAAGATCGCGCTTATGCTACTGCTATATTTAATAATGGTGCCTCTGTCGGTGCCTTGGTAGCACCGCTGTCTATTCCTATCCTTGCTCAGGCCTTCGGGTGGGAGATGGCATTTATTACCATCGGTGCACTTGGATATATTTGGATGTTCTTCTGGCTATGGCTGTATAAGAAACCGAACAAAAATCCTAAAGTGAATTCAGCGGAGCTGACTTATATCAACCAAGATGCGGAGACAGAAGGTGACCCGAAAGCAGCCAATGATGAGGGACCGGCCATTGGATTCCTTAAGTGTTTCACTTTCAAGCAGACGTGGGCGTTTATCGTTGGTAAATTCATGACTGATGGCGTATGGTGGTTCTTCCTTTTCTGGACACCGGCATATATCTCTGATGTGTATGGCTACTCTTCTGCATCAGGAACGGGTATGTTGCTCATCTTCGTGCTTTATCTCATTACCATGTTGTCCATTTTGGGCGGAAAGTTGCCTACTTATTTCATCAATCGTGGCATGAATCCTTATGCCGGACGTATGCGTGCGATGCTCATCTTCGCTTTCTTCCCCTTAGGCGGTCTGTTGGCACAACCACTCGGTACTATTTCGCCGTGGTTTCCCATAATTCTCATCGGTATTCTGGGCGCTGCTCACCAGAGTTGGTCGGCCAATATTTTCTCCACCGTGGGTGATATGTTCCCCAAATCTACCATCGCTACCATCACTGGTATTGGCGGCATGGCCGGCGGCGTTGGTTCGTTCCTCATCAACCTGGGATCAGGTGTTTTGTTCACTTTTGCTGCCGGCACGTATGTCATAGCTGGTCAGGGCGATGGCAAACCAATAGAGATGAATGTGAAAAATTATAAGCACGTATTGAAGACCGAGCTTTTGGCGCAAGGAGATGATGCCGTGGAAGCTCGTTTTAATGACTTGCAGTTAGATGACAAGGAAGCTAAGTTTGAAAGCATGAAAGAGAAGGGTGGCTCTACCTTTGATGAAACTGCTGTCAAGAAACAGATTATTCTGGCTCAGACTGGAAAGGACATGAAAGATGCTGAGCGTGGTGAAGTGACGAAAGCTTTCGTAGAATTAGCTGACGCTGAAGGTGCCAAGAAAGCCTTGGCTGATGCGAAGGTATGGGATGCTAAGGCGGAGATAGTGGTAAACAACAGTGAGAACTTCACTGAATTGGCTCTTGACGGTGATTTGCTCAAGGCGAAGATGGAGGAGCATGGGGCTGAAATCAAACAGGCTCCACTTCACGCCCTTGGATTTAACGGAAAACCAGCAGGTTATATGATTGTCTTCTGCATATGTGCTGTGGCTTACCTCATCGGCTGGATTATCATGAAGACGCTCGTACCTAAGTACAAGCCTGTCGTGGTTGATGAGTAATTCTCTGATTTGAAACCATTTATCATCTTAAATATAAAGCCTCAGACTTCCCGGTCTGAGGCTTTTTTAATGACTCGACTCTGCCGCGTAAATGGAATGGTCATGAATTACCTATAAAAAAGCATGGCACTACACCCGATAGCGGTCCTAGGAAAACCTTCAGGATGTGTAGGCCATGCAAAAAAAGCGTTGTCTTTGCGGTGCAAAAATAATGAATTATCTTGAAACAACAAAAGTAATTGCTGTTTTTTCAATTTTTTTCATCATTCACATTCGTTAAATTGTTGTTTTTTCTTTACTTTTGCAGAAGATTATATATTTATTAACCAATTGATAAAGACGATGATACATTTCCAAGAAGAGGCTGCCCGCTGTCTGCTTTGTGCAGACGCTCCTTGTAGCCGTGTTTGCAAAAATGGCGACCCTGCCCGTGCCATCCGCGCCATCCGTTTTGGCAATGAGGCATTGGCGAAACAATGGGTGGCCGAGTGTACGGATGAAGACCTGACACAAGCCGAAGCGGCATGTATCCATTATGACCGGCCCATTAGAATTCGTGAGTTGGTGGCAACCCTTGCCGCTCCTGCCCCCTCGGGCAAAGGTGAAAGCCCTTCGCTCGCTATTGACTTCATAGGCATCCCCTGCGAGAATCCTTTCTTCCTGGCCTCCTCGGCTGTCTGTACCAACTATGAGATGGTGGCACGAGCCTTCGACGCAGGTTGGGCGGGCGTTTTCTTTAAGACCGTCTGCATGCAGGACATCCATGAAGTGTCGCCACGTTTTGATGCCGTGAAGGACAGCACTTCGTTCGTGGGCTTCCGCAATATGGAACAACTTTCAGAGAATCCTGTCGAGGTGGACTTCGATATCATGCACCGTCTGAAACAGGACTACCCTTCGAAAGTCGTCATCGCCTCGATTATGGGTCAGACCGAGGAGCAGTGGATAGAACTGGCGAAGATGGCCGAAGCGGCCGGCGTGGATGCCGTGGAACTGAATTTCTCGTGTCCGCAGATGCGACTGGCGGGCATGGGCAGCGATGTGGGTCAGAATGCTGAGTTGGTGACGTTCTATACCGCCTATGTGAAGCGCAGTGTCAAGATTCCCGTCATCGCCAAAATGACACCCAACATCACACAAATCAACCAGCCTGCCATGGGTGCTTATTTCGCTGGAACCGATGCCATCTCGGCCATCAACACCATCAAGAGCGTCACCATGTCGCCTTTGTCAGCGGTGAGCGACAGACAGACGGTCTCGGGCTATTCGGGACGGGCGGTGAAACCCATCGCCCTGCGCTATATTTACGAGATGGCTGCCAATCCGCTGATGAAAAAGGTGCAACTGAGTGGTATCGGCGGTATCGAGACGTGGCGGGATGCGCTGGAGTTCATCCAATTAGGTTGTCACAACGTGCAGGTGTGTACGGCTGTGATGGAGTACGGCTACCGTATCATCGACGACCTGATTCTGGGCTTGCAGAACTATCTGTCGGAGCGCGGCATCGACCGGTTGGAGAGCCTTGTCGGAGAGCAGTTGCCGAATTTCGTGCGGCCGTCTGACTTGGACCGTGGCACGGTGGTGTTCCCCAAAATCGACCGTGAGAAGTGCATCGGTTGCGGCCGCTGCCACACATCGTGCATGGACGGCGGTCATCAGGCCATGAGTTTTGACCTGCAGACCCGACAGCCCCGTATCATCGGTACCAAATGCGTTGGTTGCCATCTCTGCCGTCTGGTTTGTCCCACAGGTGCCATCGGCTTGGCCAAACGTATCAAAAAATAACGGAAGAAAAAGAAATATCCGGTTCAGACTGGCTCGTGTTTAGAAAAAATCATGTACATTTGCCGAGCGAAAAAGCATTCCTATGAAATACGTGAATCATAAAGGTGAATACGACCACTATGTGGTGGAGCAGGAGGCACCCCTGTTGGACTGGCTGCTCGGTCATGTCAAAGGTAGTAAGACGAAAATCAAGGCTACGCTGCAAGGGCGCGGCATCCGCGTCAATGGCAAGACCGTGACACAGTTTGATTTTCCCCTCAAGCCCGGCATGAAAATCGGCGTGAGCAAGACCAAACGCAATGACATGTTTAAGAGCCGTTATGTGAAAATCGTGTTCGAAGACCAATACCTGATTGTGGTGGAGAAGAATGTCGGTATCCTGTCGATGGCTGCGGGACATAAGTCGCTCAATGTGAAATCGGTGCTCGATGACTATTTCCGGAAGTCGAAACAGGGTTGCACGGCACATGTTGTACATCGGTTGGACCGCGACACCTCGGGGTTGATGGTCTATGCCAAGGATATGGAGACGGAGCAGATTCTGGAACACAACTGGCACGATATCGTCTATGACCGTCGCTACGTGGCCGTGGTGTCGGGCGAGATGGAGGAGGATGGCGGCACCATCGCCAACTGGCTCAAAGACAATGCGGCCTACGTCACCTATTCATCACCCGTCGATAACGGTGGCAAATATGCCGTCACCCATTTCCACACGCTCAACCGCACCACGGAGCACTCTTTGGTGGAGTTCAGCCTGGAGACGGGGCGTAAGAACCAGATTCGTGTGCATTGCGCCGACATGGGACATCCCGTTTGCGGTGATGTGAAATACGGCAATGGCGACGACCCGTTGCACCGTCTTTGTCTGCATGCTTACATCCTCTGTTTCTACCATCCCGTGACACATGAGCGGATGGAGTTTCAGACCATGATTCCCTCTGCTTTCAAGTCGTTGTTCTAACAATTCAACATTCTTCATTCTTCATCGCGAAGCGACAATTTTTCGGACTGAGTCCTCAACAACTCGTCAACATTCAAAATTCAACATTCATAATTTATATCCAGTGGAGTCAGAGAATTTAACTTATATCCTTTTTTCGGTCGCCGTTTTGGTTGTAGCGCTCTTTTTCTTGCGCAAGGTGGCCAGTTGTTTGATTAAGTCGGTGGTCATGATTGTGATTGCCGCAGTGCTCGCGTTCGTCTATTTCAATTACATCAAGGAATACAAAGACGGCGAACAGAAACCTGAGGTGATACAGAAAGTAGACCAAAAGGTGAAGGAGCAAATGAAGAAAATTGAAGACTATAAGAAGAAATAAATCATTCTTCAACTTGCGATAGTTTCCATGCGACAGGGTGCGATGACATGCCAGGGATTTTCAAGCTGGCATGAAAGGATTTGGTACGCTCGCATGGAAATTTTTTTTCGGTTTTTCTTGAAAAAAACTGCTTATAGGGGTAATGATTCTTCATATCCGGCTGTATATAGGATAAAACAGCGCGAGAAAGATGCAAGACAGAGAACGACAGTTTGAACAACTTTTCCATTCGGAATACAGCAGGATGTACAGGGCGGCCCACATCCTGCTCGGCGATGAAGACGAGGCCAAGGATGCCGTACAGGACGTGTTCGCACGCCTCTGGGACGGCAGCGTGAACCTCCGTGAAGAGTCGCAACGGACGTTCCTGCTCACTTGCGTCAGAAACCGCTGCCTCAACATCATTGCACAACGGCGAAGGCAACAGGATAGCACATTGCAACTTGTGACGAAACACGAAGATGCCGAGACCGAGACATGGCAGGAAAAGTCTGACGAAGAGTTGACCGAGATGGTGCAACAATACATCGACGAACGACTCACCCCGCAGACCGGACGTGTCATCCGCATGCGCTTCGATGATGAGAAGTCGTACAAGGACATCTCACATTCCCTCGGCATCAGCCTCTCCGCCGTCAACAAGCACATCGTGCAAGGACTGAGGAAACTTCGTCAACAATTCAACAGATGAGAGTATGAAGAACAAAGACCGAATCCGTATGCTGCTCCACCCGGAGCAATACACCGACGAGCAACTCGACCAGATGCTCAACGAAACGTCCATTCCCGTCCCTGACGTGCAGGAGGAATGGCGACAATTCAAGTCGCAACGGCAGCATCGACGTCGCCAAAAACCGGTGATACGATGGGCTGCCATCATCGTTACTCTGGCTGCACTCTCGGGCATCACCTACGCAGCCATTCAGCATTTCTGGCTGTCTGGCGATGCGAAGGAAGAAACTCAGGCTGTATCCCAACAAAAAACGGCCGTGCAGGAAGTGGATGGCCAAGAGGCTGGAGCAGGCGTGGCATCGATGGTGGAGAATGACACGATAAAGCATGACCAGCAGTTCAATAATGTGGAACTCCAACAGATTATGCTGCAACTCAGCCACGACTATGGCGTGAAGGTCGTGTTCAAGAGCGAAGTCTCGCGCACCTTGAGGTTCTACCTGAATTGGGAGGCCAACGACTCTATTGAAGACATTATCGACCGTATCAACCATTTCGAGAAAGTGCACCTCACGCTTTCCGGAGAAACCGTCACCATCGAATAGGACATCATCATGAGACATTTTATCATCATTATATGGTGCCTCATTGCCATGACGGCTGGGGCGCAGCAACTCACCCATGACTTCAGGAACACCTCTCTCTCCGAGGCGCTCATCTGGATTGATAACGCACAAAGCAGTTACAAAATCAATTTCATCTTTGATGAACTGGAGGATTTCACTGTGACCACTTCGCTGAGGAAAGCTTCAGTAAAAGATGCCGTCAAGCAGGTGGTGGGCTTCTATCCCATGCGTATCACGTCTGAGGACAAGGACATCTATGTGGAATGTGTGCAGAAGGCAGACACCAAGTTGACAGGACACGTTGTCGATGAGCATGGAAAACCATTGCCTTATGTCACCGTGTCGCTCCTCGCGCCCAAGGACTCCGCCTTCATTACTGGGGGCGTGAGCAATGAGAATGGTGACTTCGTCATCCCTTGCCAACCGCGTCAACTCATTGTCAAACTTACCTATATCGGTTATAAGACGGTGACAAGGAACGCTTCCGTGGGACATCTCGGCACCTTCGCCATGCAACCGGAGGTTTATATGCTGCAAGGGGTCGTCGTCAAGGGCGAAGTGCCGCAATACAAGATGACTGCGGGCGGCATGACGGTCGAGGTGCAGCACTCCATCCTCCATGACATCGGCACTGCCGACGACGTGCTCTCGATGATGCCGATGGTTCAAGTGCGCGATGGCAAGTTCGAGGTGCTGGCCAAGGGCGAGCCGGAGATTTACATCAACAACAAGAAAGTGAACAATGCCGGCGAACTGAAGTTGTTGAAGTCGGTGGATGTCAAGAGTGTGGACATCATCACCGCCCCCGGGGCTCAGTACAACGCTGAGGTGAATGCCGTCATTCGCATCAAGACCCTGAAGATACAGGGCGACGGACTGAGTGTGATGGCTACCATTGATACGCGGCAGAACAACAAGTTGAGCAACTACGACGACCTGACCGTGAAGTACCGCCAGGGAGGATTGGAGGCTTTTGCCAACGTGGCGCTCGACTTCGGCCATCATAGTAACGACCAGGACCTCGACCAAGAATTGCACATCAGCAAGGATATGTTCAATGTCAGTGTGGACCTGCCGGTAAGAAGCACATGGACGGTTCTTCAATACAAGGCAGGGATGAGCTATGACTTCAATGCCGACCATTCCTTAGGACTGAGTTTCTCGTCGCAGAATTTGCTCCATAATCGTTTCTTCACAGATATGAAGCAGCATTATCTGAGAAACAGTGCGTTCTTTGGCGATGTGGACCTGAAAACGGATATCATCGAACATGACAAGCCCGTCTGGGAAATGAATGCGTACTATGTAGGCAAGGTGGGAAAATTAGGTATCGATTTGAATGTCACCGTTCTTCGACGTGAATCGGAAGACCATATTTACGGGCAGGAGTCGAGTAAGGAACTGGGCGACCGGACCATCACCACTCAGAGTAACGAGGACCGAAGGATGGTGGCTGGCAAGTTGGTGCTGACTTATCCCATCTGGAAAGGCATGCTGAGCGGTGGTTCGGAGGTTACAAGCACGGAGAGCCATGGACGCAACCATAACGATGAGGAAATCATACCCACAGCCGACAACGAGATGGACGAAAAGAATATCGCCGGCTTCGCCCAATATGAGTTGCAACTGGGACAATGGCGTCTGAATGCAGGCTTGCGCTATGAGCATGTATCAACGGATTACAGTTCGTTTGGCTTCAAACAACCTGAGCCCAGTCGTACCTATAACGACTGGTTCCCCAACCTTTCTGTCGCATGGCAGCAGGGCAAGTGGGGCGCGCAACTGAGTTATGGCAAGCGCATCACCCGACCGCCATACAACATGTTGAGTTCTATTGTGATTTACGACAGCCGCATGCTCTACGAAGGTGGTAATCCGCTGTTGCGCCCTTCGGTTCGTCAGAGCATCGACTTCAATCTCACCTATTCGTGGCTGAACTTCATGACGGGTTTCACCCGGGAGAATGACTTTTTCACCCATGTCGGCAATGTGTATGACGAGGAGAAAGAGATAGGCATATTCCAGCCAGACAACTTCGACCATCAAGACCGTGTCTATGCCACACTTGTCGTTTCACCCAAGTTTGGTTTCTGGCAGCCATCCGCCACGCTGCACTATTATCAGCAGATGTTCGACGCCGAGAAGTATGGTGCGCCGAAGAAACTGAATAAGCCCGAATTTAGTTTCGACTTGAAATCTTGGTTTGTTTTAGGGGAGACGGCGAAAGCATTACTGCAAGTCAGTTATACTGGCAGCAACCATTGGGGATTCATGTACCGAGGCAGCAACTTCGCGGTGAACGCCCGTTTACAAAAGAGTTTCTTACAAGGACGACTGACGGGCACGCTGTATGCCAACGACATCTTCCGCACGTCCAGAACGAAGGTGACCACTTACTATGCCATCGGTCAAACGGCCCAGGATGTCTATAGTTATACACAATGTGTAGGGGTGACCCTGAACTACAATTTCAATGCCACCCGATCAAAATACAAGGGCACAGGTGCCGGAAACGAAGAGAAGACCCGCCTGTGACGGGTCTTCTCTTAAGAAGATATAGGGAATATTAAAACTCTTCTCCTTTCGCGAGATGCTCCTGCCATTCCGGGCTGAGTTGGTCCATCTGCACGTTCTCATGCAAGGGGATGAAGTCGAAACTGTCGCCACGGTCGATGACCTGCGACTCGGAATAGCTGATGGGGTTGCCCTCCTCATTGATAGTGACCTCAACGATGCTCTTCTCGGAGATGCGGTTGCCCTGCCATTCAAAACGTCTATGCTCGATGGTGGCGTATGAGGAGTGACCACAACCATATACCACTTTTCGTTGGGCATCGAAGGTGGGGTTGATGACAAGATCGAAACCCTCAGTCAACAGGAAAGTCTCTGTGGCAGGGTCGTAAAGGTAGCACTCATAGACGCTGAAATGGCGGCTGCCGCGCGAACCTAAACTGATGAGCACATCGGGATAGTTGTCGAAATTGGCATCCACATAAGTCAGCACGCCCGCGCCCATCATAAATGGCGGTGTGTCCTCGCCGTGGAACGAGCGGAACACCCGTATGGGTTCACCGTCACAGAAGAGCGTGGTTTTCGCAAAGCCTTCGATGTCGGCCCAGGATTTCCATGTCAGATGGTCGTCGATCACACCCTCACTGGCATAGAGCGAATTCATATAATCGGTGGCCTCGTCGCGCGCATCCTGTTCGTAGGTCTCCCAGCCGCTTTTCCAATATTTCTCGGCGGGTTTGAACATCTCCTTGCCGATGTCGAGGTCACCGCTGTCGGGAATGCGCCCGATACCCCAGTTGGCCTCTTTCTGCAAACCATTATCCTCAGAAATCCACACCCCCTCAAACTGGTTGTTGCGGAAGTCAGCACCGGCTTCATCCATGCCGCAGGGATAAGCTCTGCCATCCTGCGTGAACACCTCGCTGATGACAAAACCCTCAAAGCGGCCGCTCTTGGTGCCCGTCTCGGTCAGACGATAGACACCGAAGATGTCGTATAGCTGTTCTCCTTTCAGATGTCCCGTTTTGGTCGGTGCTTTCGTGTAGATATGCAACACCAATAACTCCCCTTTCACATCGCAACTGTAGCGGGGCGACTCCATCCTTCCCCTCAGTTCATAGGTCTGTTGCTCTTTGCGTTCCACATCGTTGATGCTGACCTTCAGCCGTTGGTAGTCAGGACCGATAAAACCGATATAACCGTGGCTGTGCCACACCGGGCTCAGGTCAATGCCGAAGGTGTTCCGCACATCTTCCACACCGGCGTGGCGCTTTTGGATTTTCTTCTCCATCGCATCCACGCAACGTTGGGCTGATGCCGAAGAAATGCTGAACATCGCAAGCAAGGCGAGCAAAAGGGTTCTACAACAATTGTTTTTCATGAGGGTGGTTTAATACTCCGTTTTGTCATCTTTCTGTTCCCACTCGCGGAAAGCCATGAGCGCCTCGTCGCGAAGCAGAATCTCAGAGGGTTTTTTACGATCTTCGGGTTTCAGTGCAAACTCTTCGTAAATGAAGTCGTCGTCGAAACCGATAGCGGCGGCGTCTTTACGGTCGTTGGCATAGTAAATCTTGTCGAGGTGTGCCCAGTAGATGGCACCGAGACACATGGGGCACGGCTCGCACGAGGTATAGATTTCGCAACCCTCGAGGTCGAAGGTGCCTAAGGCTTTTGTGGCCTTGCGTATGGTGCTTACTTCGGCATGAGCCGTGGGGTCACATTCTATGGTCACGCTGTTGGAGCCTTCAGCGATAATCTCACCGTTGCGGGCAATGACGGCTCCAAAGGGGCCACCGCCCTTGCGCACGCTCTCCACAGAGAGCAGGATGGCTCTGCGCATCAGTTCTTCTTTCGTCATAGTATTATAATTTATGATTCTTTTCTTGCAGAAATTGCTGTACTTGTTGTAGCGTGGCCTCTCCTTTTTGGCGACCGATGTCATAGATGCGTTGCATCTTGTCGGCATCATGCTCGATATGTCCTATGGCGAGAGCTTCGTCGGGGCGTATCACCAACGTGTCGCCTTCTTGTTCGCGTTTGCGCACATAGTCCAACTGCTGGTTGTACATCAGATGTCGGTCGCGCGAGGCGATGACCGTCTTGGGGTAGTGCCGCAGACTCCATCGGATGAGGGGCATGTAGCGGTTCGGACCTTTCACATAACCATCGGGCTGTGTCAGGATGACCACGTTGCGGTCGTAGCCTAACTGCTCGAAGTAGGCGAGGGGGATGGAGTCGGTGATGCCCCCGTCGAGCAGTTTCTTGCCTTCCAGTTCCACCACTTTCGACACGATAGGCATGGAGGCCGACGCGCGAATCCATTCGTAGCAGTCGTAGTTCGTTTTCGTCAGTTGTTGATATACGGGTTTCCCCGTTTCCACATCGGTGCAGACCACGTAGAAGGCCACCGGGTTCTCATCAAACGCCTTGTCGTCGAAGATGTCGTACCGGGTGGGCACTTCATGGTAGGCGAACTGTGCATTGTAGATGTCGCCACTTTTCCAAAGCGACCGCCAGCCACTGTAACGGGGGTCGCGACTGAAACGTTTGTTATAGCGGATGGCGCGGCCAGGTTGTCGTGACTTGATGTTGCAACCGAAAGCAGCACCTGCCGACACACCGATAATGCCATCGAAGGTCACCCCTGCCTCCGTCCACACATCGGTCACCCCTGCCGTGAACAATCCCCGCATGGCACCACCTTCTAAGACCAATCCGCGTTTCATTGTTTATTCTTCGCTATCGGTAACTTCCTCCTTATGATGGGAGGCCTTCTTCCTCTTACTGTCTATCCGCCTGAGCCAATAGTTGAAAGCCTCTAATCCTAAAAGGACCATGAGCGTAGAAGCCAGAGCCAGGGTGTAGAGTCCGCCACCGCATGCCAAGCCGATGGCGGCGGTCACCCATACTCCCGCTGCGGTGGTCAGTCCGCGTATGGTGTTCTTTTGGAAGATGATGGTGCCCGCACCGATAAAACCGATGCCGGTGACCACCTGCGCGGCGATACGCGACACATCTAAGCGGTGCTCGGGCGAGGTGAGTGCATGCTCAAAACCGTAGGCGGAGATAATCATGAACAGAGCCGAACCTAACGCCACTAAGAAGTGGGTGCGAAAACCTGCTGCTTTCTCGCGGTATTCGCGCTCCAGTCCGATGGCGCCGCCCAAGATGGCAGCCACGAAGATACGAAGTATAAACTCAAGTGTCATGCTGGAAGGTTGAGGGTTGAAGGTTTAGGGTTTAGTGTTCTTACAAGGTTGAGGGTTGAAGGTTTAGGGTTTAGTGTTCTTACAAGGTTGAAAGTTTAGGGTTGAAGGTTTAGGGTGGAGTGTTGAGGGTTCTAAGCATATCTCTTGCCCCTTGCTCCTTGCCCCCAATTAACCCCTTAGGTATCGGTCAGCTTCGATGGCGGCCTTGCAACCGCTGGCGGCTGCGGTGATGGCCTGTCGATAGTGCGGGTCGGCCACATCACCAGCGGCGAAGACACCCGGCAGTTTTGTGCAGGGACCACCGTCAATGGTTTTGATATAACCGGTCTCATCGGTCTCCAACCACTCTTTGAAGATATCGCTGTTGGGCTTGTGTCCGATGGCGAGGAAGAACCCGTCGATGGGCAGGTCATAGCGCTCCTCATCGGGCTGTCCCAGCCGTTTCACGACGTGTGCGCCCTCCACCCCGTACTGACCGTAAAGGCCGAGGGTGTTGTGCTCGAACAAGATCTCGATGTTCTCCGTCTCTTTCACCCGTTTCTGCATCACATCAGAGGCGCGGAGGAAAGGCTTGCGCACAATCATATAGACTTTTTTGGCCAAGCCGGCCAGATAGAGTGCCTCTTCGCAGGCGGTGTCGCCGCCGCCCACCACAGCCACGGTGCGCTTCCGGTAGAAGAACCCGTCGCAGGTGGCACAGGCCGAAACGCCCTGGCCGTTGTATTTCTTCTCATCCTCTAAACCCAAATATTTGGCGGAAGCCCCTGTGGCGATAATCACGGTGTCGGCTTCTATCTCTACACCTCGGTCGGTGGTCAGCACGTAGGGCTGTTGGCTCAGGTCGGCCTTCACAATTTCGCCGTCGCGGATGTCGGTGCCGAAACGCTCGGCCTGACTGCGTAATTGCATCATCATCTCATTGCCGTCGATGCCTTCGGGATAGCCGGGGAAGTTCTCGACGGTAGTGGTTTGTGTCAGTTGGCCGCCTGTCTGCATACCGCAGTATTCCACGGGGTTGAGATTGGCCCGTGCGGCATAGATGGCGGCGGTGTATCCTGCCGGCCCGCTGCCGATAATGAGGCAGCGCACATGTTCTCGTTGTTCCATGAGGGTTTAGGATTTATGGTTCTAACTCAGTTTAGGGTTCAGGTTTTAGGGTTCTAAGCATATCTCTTGCCCCTTGCTCCTTGCCCCCTGCCCCAAACAATGAACTTATTCGTGCAAGAGCTTGATGATTTGCTCTTCAATCAATTCTGTCTTGGCAGTGGGCTCAAAGCGTGCCACCACCTGTCCTTTCTTGTTGATGAGGAATTTGGTGAAGTTCCATTTGATGTCGCTCTTCTCTTTGTAGTCGGGGTCGGCCTTGCTCAGCATCTCATCGAGGATGTGTGCGATGGGGTGTTCCATATCCCAACCGGCAAAACCTTTCTGCTCTTTGAGGAATTGGAAGAGCGGGTCGGCATCATCGCCGTTCACCTTGACTTTCTTGAAGCGCGGGAACTCAGTGCCGTATGTCAGTTTGCAAAAACTGTGGATGGAGTCGTCAGTGCCAGGGGCCTGCTGTCCGAACTGGTTGCAGGGGAAGTCGAGCACTTCGAAACCCTCGCTGTGATGCTTCTCATACAGCTTCTCCAACTCTTCGTACTGGGGGGTGAAACCGCATTTGGTGGCGGTATTGACGATGAGTAACACTTCGTTGGCGTAAGATTTCAGCGAAACGCTGTTGCCTTTTCTGTCTTTCACAGAATAATCGTAAACGGTTTTCATTGTTTTATTAAAATAGGTAAATATGCGCTTTTGTATATTCTTTTTGCAAATTTAGGCAAAAAAACGGAATCTGCAAATCTATTTTGATAAAATTATTCATTTTATGAAGGTCTTTTCATGCAAAATGAGTATATTTGCAACGAAAATTCAAAAACGATGATTTTATGAAAAAGAATTCTACATTACTGATGGTCTTGCTGGCCGCTCTGATGTCATTTTCTTTCACTTCGTGTGAAGAGGATGAGGCCATTGCACGCACGCTCGCTGGCGCATGGGAGGGAGACACTGCCTACGGTCGTATGTACGATGGATATTATTACGACTCCTACCGCACTCAGGTCTATTTCGATAAAGACCCTTACAGATATTCGTCGGGTCGGGGCGTCTGGGTGGATTATTTCAAATCGCATCCATGGAGCTCACGCTATGATTACATTGCCAACCATATTACATGGGATGTGACATGGCAGGTAATTACCATTCACTTCATCGAAGATAATTACACCATCGAAATCTGGGACTATAGCCTGACCGACAACTATTTCACCGGCGAGATACGGCAGGATGGAGAGAAGATGAGATTCAGACTTTATCACATCGACTCGCCTTACTGGGATTCTGGCTGGCACTGGGGATGGGACGACGGCTATTACTGGGGCAATGAGGCTCAGTTTGATACCGAAGAGGTGGAAAAGCCCGTGCCGGTGATTGTACCTGCCCAATAATCGACGAAATAGGGATTTCCCTATCAACGAATAGAGTTTTTATGCTTGTTTGATATACGAAGATGCACTATCTTTGCATCAGAGTTCATCAAACAAGCATATTAACAATTTAAAAACATACGACTATGAAATTCTTTTCTTCTACAACCAAGATGTTCACGTTGGCCATGGTGGCCATCATGGCGTTCGCCTTCAGCAGCTGCGAAGACCACTACTATTACGATGAATACGACTACGGGTGGTACGGTGACCGCTATCGTGACAAATATACGCCGAGTAGCGATTACGACTATCTCATCCGGTTGGCACAGACCATGCGCGGCAAATGGGAAGGCTCGCTCAAAATCACTGCCCCAGATGAAATAAGCGGCAAGATGGTGGAGACCTATTACACCACCGTGTTCGAGTTCGACCTGTACAGCTACAATACCATCAACGGTCGTGGCGTGGAAATCGACTACTTAGATGGCGAGGAAGATTATTACGACACGTTCAGCTGGTATATCGACGAGAAGAGCAACCCCAATGGGAAGACAAAAGACATCATGTTGAAGTTCGACTCCAACGGGCGCACCATGCGCATGGACAGCTATCATGTGGATGCCGACCGCTTCTATGGCAGCATGTTTAACGCGAAGACCAACGAATACAACGATTTCGACCTGACGCGTTACACCTATGCTGATGGTTCCGGCAATCTGTTCGAAGGCGATAATGCGGCTCCTGCCCAGAAGACGGAGACCAAGCACGCCACAGGACAAGGCGGACACAAGTAAGAAAGTACTCTCTCGTACCCCCTCCTGGAGGGGGCACTTTTTGGGATAAAACATAGCAACGGCAATGCCCATCGGGTCTTGCCGTTGCTCTTATATTTTAGTGGACTCATCCTCTATTCGTTGTGATTGGGGCCCTCCTCCAGAGTCCTCGGAGGAGGCCATTTTTTATTTCATGCCCCAAGCATTCGGGGCATATTGTGCTTCGACTTTGTTTTCGATGTCATCGGGCAGGTTGCAGAAGAAGTCAATGCCCGTCAACTCTTCCAACTCATCAATCGTGATGACGTAATCTTTCAGGTTGTCGCCCGAGCGGTCTTCATTCAGATGTTCCACCCAGAAAGCCATGGCCTTATACCCTCCGTTGGTCTTGTCACTGTTTTTCTTGCACAGCACGGCCATAAAGAAATAGCGTGGTACCAACAGTCCTTTCCATGTGGTCTCCAATATCTGGTCGGCATGGTCGATGGTGCCACCCTTGCACACGAAGAGCGTGTCGCGGGTGGAAGAGGTATTCCATTTGCGCACTTGGTCCTCCATCTTAGCCCATAGTTTTGAATTGAAGCTGTTTTTCTGTGGCTGCATATTGGTCAGAAAGAACGTCTGGTAATTCATGTTATCTGAACACAGCCTGTCGGCTGAGGCTACGATATGGCCATGGTCGTAACCGCTACCTTTGTAAGGGTCATTGTCGGGTGTCCATCCTGAGGGGGTGGGAAGGTCTGGATCTTTGGGGTACTGCGGGTTGCCGTAAAAGCGCTTCCCGCCGCTTCCACTATTGGCGTTATACCATTGGAAACATGACCAGCGCTGGCTCTTCTTTGATACATCCCATTCCACGCTGTAGTTCACACCGTAAGAAGGGTCGGTATGCACCAGCACCACGTTGGTTCCACCTTTGAGTTTCGGAAACTCCAACCGTGCGTATTCGGGTCGTGTCGCCACGTTGGCATTCACATTGCGCGTGGTAGTCTTTTGTCCACCGCCGCTGTCATCGTCATCGCTGCCGCAGGCCGTGAGGGTGAAAACCGCCAAGAGTGTCAGTGCGGGTGCGAAGATTTTTTTGATTATAGCATCTCTTATCATCATAGGAATGTCAAAGGTTAATTGTTCAATGTTCAATGTAAAAAAGGGTGTACCCAAGCGCATATGCAACTACGCTGTAGATACACCCTAATGTATGTGTGGAAATCATCCCGCCTCGGGGAGGCTTCAGCTTCCTTACTTCTTAATCTTACCGTAGCGGTTCATGAAGCGGTCAACGCGGCCAGCCGTGTCAACGAGCTTGCTCTTACCAGTGTAGAACGGGTGAGAGGTGCTGGAGATTTCTACTTTTACCACAGGGTAAGTTTCGCCTTCAAACTCTACTGTATCTGTTGTCTTGCATGTAGATTTTGTAAGGAACATATCGCCGTTGGACATATCTCTGAATACGACGGGGCGATAGTTTTCGGGATGAATACCTTTTTTCATTTTAATTGTTATCTAATAATGTGTTAAATATGCAAATATTGCTTTTGGGCTGCAAAGGTATGAACTTTTTTTGACCCGTGCAAATGATTTGGCAATTATTTTTTTCTTTACTCCTCTGGCAGAGTTCCGAAAGTCTGTTTGCTGCCGTCCGGCATGATGATTTCGGCGTAGGGGGGATCCAATAGACCGCGAAGGTTGCTGTAACTGCCTAATGGACCGTAAATGATGACTTCCATTCCAAAAGTCTGAAGTGAAGGATGCAGGTTGTTGCGGATTTCTGAGCCACGGGCGGTCTTCACCACCAGGCACTTGGATAGTTCTTTGGTGAAGGTTTCGGTAGTGCCGTCGGCAAGCAAGAAGGGCAGGGCGATGTTGCTCATCGCATCGTCGTAGTCGAAGTGGGCTTCACCTGCGGCGTCTATCACACCCACAATGGTGCCTTTCACCCAGGCGTGCTCTGCGTCGCCAAAGGCAATCGCATCAGCAATGGTGAGTGGTGCATCGTGTGTGCCGGCAACCTTCGGCTCGCCCGTGTCGCCGTTGATGGAGTAGAGATAGTTGGCCTTGTCCACAAACTCTGGTGTGTTACCCTTGAAGTTGACCACCTTGCCACAGACAATTACCTCATCGCCCACCTTGATGGCATTGGCATCGGTGAATTTCTCGTTCTTCAAGTAGTATCCATGATAGACTTGCAGCTCATTGCTTTGTGAACCGTCGTCTGAAATCCAATAGGTGGCATTGCCGTAATCTCCGGTGTTCACTTCTTTAATTCTGGAGATAGTACCCTTCACGTAAATCTCGTTAGACTGAACATCGCTGCCCAGGTTGTTGATAAAGCCTAATGCTGCCGATACGTTATATGGGTCGTCCTGAGTACCGCTGCCAGTCGGGTCTGCCAGTGGTGTGGGTTCGGGACCTGACTGTCCGTTGATGGAGAAAATCTTACCACCGCTGGTCATCTCAGGTGTGTTATTGCTGAAGTTCACCAGTTTGCCAACCAACACGAGGTCGTCGCCTTTCTTGATGTAATTTTCGTCGGTGATTTGTTCGCCGTTGATACCAAAGCAACGGTAGATGTAAAGTTGGTTGCTTTCTGTACCGTCGTCAGAGATGTAGAACGATACATTACCAAAGCTGTTGGGGAATCCGTCCTTGCCCGGTTCTATCTTCACCAATTTACCTTTCACATACACCTCTTCTGCTGTGCCGGCGGAGCCAACTGCCTGAATCACTTTCAAGGCAGAAGCTACGTTGTAGGGATTCGCCTGTGTGCCATCGCCCACCAGGTCGGTAGGTATCTCCGGTCCGGGCTCTTCCTCGGGTTCGCCTTTGCGAATCTTGAAGTTCTTCACCTCCCATGTACGTGAGTCTGTAGGAGTTCCATAATAATATAGAGCTATACGGATGTTAGATTTTCCGAGGTATTCTTGACCAAAAACATAAATAAATTTAGACCACGTATTCCAATCCCCATTACTCCAAGGAGTAAGTGTTCCTGTTATGTCTGTCCACTGTGTGGTTGAAGGATCTCCTGTAAAGTTGTCTGAAATTAATACTTTATCTTCTCCTTTACGAGTGGGATAAGCGAAGATGTATTCAAACTCAAGAAATGCCTTATCTACATCCGATAGATTAATGTCGGGGGATACAAGATAACTCTCAGACTCGGTGTTAGTACCATTGTTATAGCCTGTACCTTTAGCATAGCTACCACCGAAAGACCATGCTATACCCTTTGTCGTGAAAACAGTGAAAGTACCTGGATTCTTAGTAAGAGATTCTTCAAAAATCAGGTTCTCATCCACTTCGGGTTCCGGTTTGGTGTTGTTCGGATCATTGTAAGGTGCCGGCACGTCTTCACAACTGGTGAACGTGGTCAGTGCCATTGCAATGGCGAACATGGAATAAAATAACTTTTTCATGTCTGTATGTTTTTATTATTTCTTTTCTACTCTTTAAACTATTGAACTACTTCAATATCATTCACCGACCGCAACAGAATCTGCCATGTGTTGCGGTAGCGGGTGAAGATGCCCGTGATGTTCACCTTGCCTGTGGGCATGGGCGTGTTGGCAAAGTCGGCATACGAACTGGTGCGCACCACGATGCGTGCGCTGGCGTAGCCCATGATTTCGCGGTTGGCGCAATTGGCTGTCAGCGTCACACTGCCATCGTTGGGGGCGAAGACTTTCACCCCGTCGGCGTCTTTCAGTTCCACATCGCGGATGGTCATCAGACGGCCGCAGTTGGCTGCGATGTAATCTTCCACGGAGGCATACTGGCCTTCCAATTTGTTTTTATCGAACTCAAAAGGCTGGGCGAGTGGCGAATTGGGGTTGGCCTTGCCAATCAGTTTGAAGTGGTCGTACCACAGCATACGGCTCATGCGGCTCACATAGGTGCTGCCCGATGCACTGGTGTAAGGAGTGCCTACTTCGCCTTGATAGCCGTAAGAACCAATCCAAAGGTCTTTCAGACTGATAAGAATCTCTTGTCCCACGGGCAGGTAGCCGTAGAGACCACCCTGTGCGATGCAGATGATGAAAGCACCGGTGCCGTCTTCAATCGACACTTCATTATAGATGTTACCCTCGATGTCGTTGCCCGTCACCACGCCTTTAATCTTGATGTCGTCGGTCACTTGTTCCATGCCGTCGGCACTGATGGTGTTGCCATACATGTTTTTCAGTTCGGCGATGCTGACGAGACCCTCCTCTGTGAGCGCATTGTTGCCATAAGGTGATTCATCCAGTTTCGGTGCTTCGAAACTGTCTGTGTCGGCCATACACGATGCGAGAAACGTGTAGACGACCGCTATCATCATATATTTGAAGTTTTTCATATCGTGAGGTCTTTTAGAATTTATAGGTGAGGTTAAGCATGCCGTTGATGCCGTAAGCATAGAATTTATAGGGGTTGCGCGAGAATTTATAGGCTCGCTCATTGTTCTTCGAACCGTCATCCTTCACGGTGTAGTCGCTGCGGCTCTGTTCGAAACCGCCCGTACAGAGTTTCGTGTTGTTCAGGATGTTGGTCACCATCAGGTTGATGCTGAGGCTCCGTCCGTGGCGCAAGCGGATGAGTCGGCCGATGCTGCCGTCGAGCATGAAGCCTCCCTTGCCTTTCGCCTGTTCAGGCACATTGTATGAACCGTCGTTGTTCACATTGCCCATCGTGATGAGCGTGCTCTGATAGCGGTAGGATGGTGCATAAGAGAGGTAGATGCGGTCGTAGTAGTTGCCGTTCAGACTCAAGAACCATCCGCTCTTGTTGTAGTTGAGAGCCAAACTGTAGGCCGACAGGGGTGTGCCCGCCTCGTGCATACCTTTGTTCATCACCACATCATCGTGGTAGGTGCGCTTGGTGGAGTTGAGGTAGCGAACATCGCAGTTGTTGGTGTTCTTACCCTCGCCCCATGTGCCGACGGCGCGGATGTTGAAGTCGGAGGTGATGCGGAACTCCATTCCTACCTCCACACCATAGTATGCTTTTTCGATGCCGGTCATCGACACGTAGGAGAACGAGTTGATGTCATCGAAGTAGAAGTTCTGCCACTCCGTCACATCCGACATCTGGCTGTAGTAGGCATTGATGTTGGCGCGGAGCCAGGAGTTTTGGTATTGGTAGTCAAACTCGGCACTGAACACTTTCTCGTTCTTCAGGTTGTCAACGAAGTCGTTGTTGGTCTCGGGCGACACGAATGCCGTCTGTGCCATGGGCGCATTCCATTGATAGCCGGCACCCAGGCGTACCATGTGCCCGCCGCCTAAGTTGGCAGCCAGGCTACCTTTCACACCACCGTCAAGGAATTTGGCGGTGCCGCTCTTGCCGTAGGAGTTGTCGGCGAACATACCGTTGCGCATGTTACCGTTGCGGCTCATTGTCGTGCCGCCAATCTTACCGGCGATGAAAGCGCGGAAACGGCTAAAGGTGGTCGTGTAGTTGGTCCAAGCGTAAGCCTTCTGCACGTTGAGGTCGTAATCGTAGCCGAAGGTGTCGCCCTCTTTAATCAGTTGGTTGGGGTGATCCAGGTCGTACTGCACGTAGGGGTTGTCTGCGGCGTAATTGCCCAGTGCATACGAGTTGATGTTATGGAATGCGTTGGCGCCCATCAGGTCCTCCATCGTCTGGTAGTGCATACCCTTGTTGGTGGCTGCCACCAATCCGATGTTCCAGGTGCTGTTCTTGTTGAGCATCTGTTTGAGCATGGTCGAGAAGGTGAGGTTGAAGTTGTTGTTGTGCTTGGCCTGCACGTAATACAAAGCGTCAGCCCCGCTTGCGTTAGCCTGTTGGTTGGCCCAATAGAGGCGGTCCCAGTCGATTTGCCGGTTGGCCTCGGATGCCTTCAGGTAGTTGTAAGCGGTGTTCCAGTCCTCCAAGCCCTGCTCGGTGCGGTTGAGCGGGTCGTTGAACGTGCCGTCGTCGTCGGGCCACACATTATAATAACTGCTGGGCATATTCTTCCAATAGGTTGGCAGCGGGTTGTCAGCGTTATTATAATTGAGCTTGGTGCTCTTATACATGCTATAGCGCCCGGTGAGGGTGGTGGTGAGTTTCATCTCATCGTTGATGTTCCAGTCCCATGTAGCGATGACAGAGGGTTGGAAGTCGTTGATGACACGTGAGTTACGCACCTCGCCGTTCTGGTAGCCCCAATAGGGGTTGTATTGGTTGTCGTTGGCAATCCAATACATCTCGTCGGTCACCGGTCCCTGCGAGGCACGCTCGGTGGGGTTACCCCACGTGGCGAGTGAGAAGGTGTGGTTCTGCCATACTTTCTGCACGCCGAGGTAGTAGGAGAGCGAGTTGTAGAAGGTTCCTTTCACGTAGCCCCGTTTCGCCCAGCGGTAGCCGAGCGATGCGGCCCATGACCATCCTGTGGCACTCACACCACTGCCGTAGGTGTACATCACGCGCGCCACGTAGTTGCGGTTGGCACCACTCAAAGACAGTTTGTGACCCGAAGCCACGTTGCCTGCGCGGAAATTGTAGTTGTTGCTGCCGCCCATGCCCGGCATCGAGAAACTGTTGTCCTCAAAAGGCAGGGCTGCGTCGTAGTTGCGAGTCAGGTTGTTGATACCGCCTACGATGGTGTAGCGGAACTGCCCCGACTCCATGTCGTTCATGGGTGCGCCGTTGATGTAGATGTCGTTGTACTTCTGATTGAAGGCACGATAGCGGAAACGGACGGGCGAGAAAAGGAATCCCACCTGTCGGGCATAAACATTGCTGCTGGAGTTCATGATCGTCACGGCTTGCGTCATGTCCTCATCCTCTCCCAGCTGGGTCTCAGAGAAAGTGAAGGCAGCGTCGTCGATGGTGATGATAGCCTGTCCGGTGGAGTCTTCCTCGGCATAAATACCCGAGGGAACATCTACTTGTGCCATCATCAGCGTCGGACAGCAAAGAGCCATCACTGCTAATTTCAGCTTTTTTTGCATAAATATGATAATATTTGATTTGTATAATCGTGTATGGGTGCAAAGTAACAAAATATTTTTTAAAAAATAAAACCTTTCTTTGATATTTTTGCTTAAATATGTTTTTTTTCTCAAAAATAATTACGATATTTGCATGGTGAAAACATCACATGATAACAACATACCGATTATAATATTATAACGACCTATAGAATCAACTATGATGTATAAGAAACGTATCCTTTTGGCACTCCTGCTTTTGGCAGCTGTTGTCTCAATGAAAGCCCAGCAGAAGCAGTATCAAGTGTACGGCGTGGGATTCTACAACCAAGAGAACTTGTTTGATACCGTGCACGACTACGGTAAGAACGATTATGAGTATCTGCCCGACGGCGGCAATAAGTGGAACTCGCTGAAATATTCGAATAAGTTGCACAATATGGCGAAAGCACTGTCAGAATTAGGTACCGATGTGTTGCCCGCCAATGTGGGTTGTGCGGTCATCGGAATGGCTGAGGTGGAGAATGCCAATGCGCTGAACGATTTGATTGCCCAGCCCGAACTGAAGGCACGTGGCTACCGCTTTTGCCATATCGAAGGTCCCGACCGCCGTGGTGTCGATTGTGCCATGCTCTACAATCCGGCATTGTTTAAGGTGCGCAACGTGAAGTTGGTCAACTATGTGCAAGAGTTAGAGAAGGACAGCACCTTCTTCACCCGTGGTTTCCTTGTCGTGAGTGGTACCATGGCTGGTGAGCACGTCACCGTCATCGTGTGCCACTGGCCCTCGCGTTTCTCCGGCTCGTTCTATCGTGAGTCGGCAGGGCGGCAGGTGCGTGCCGTGAAAGACTCGGTGCTCGCTGATGACCCCAAATGTAAGGTGTTTGTGATGGGTGATATGAACGATGACCCGCACGACCGCAGTCTGGCCCGCGAACTGAGAGCACGGCGCACCATGGAAGAGGTGCAGGATGGCGATATGTACAACCCCTGGTGGCGTATCCTGGAGAAAGGGTCGGGCACCCTCTTATATGACGGGCGGTGGAACCTTTTCGACCAGATTGTGATGAGTCCTAACCTGCTCAACCTCAATGGCGAAAAAGACTTCTCTACCTTGAAATATTGGAAGGCGCAAATCTTCCGCCGCGACTATCTCTTGCAGCAAGAGGGCGCCTACAAAAGTTCACCGAAGCGCACACATGCCAGTGGCGTATGGCTCAATGGTTATTCAGACCACCTGCCCGTGGTGCTCTATCTGCTTAAAGAGAAGTCGGCGATTCCCGTAGAGGAGGAACCTGATGAGCCCGCAGACGCCATTCCTGCTGACAACCTCGGGATTGACACCCTCCACATCAACGGGTTGCCGCCCACTCCCGAGCAGCTCGACTCGATACGCAATGAGATGATTCGCCATGGCTCCTTGAATATCAAGCCGGCCGAGGATTCGATACCATTCGAGGAACTCGCCCCGGCCTTGCAACCCGAGCGTGTCAACAGCACAGCCATCAAACCCGAGGAGTAGTCTTGGAATCCCATCCTTTGCAACCCTTTCTGCCTGAAGGTGCTACCATCCTCATGTTGGGCAGTTTTCCACCGGCGCGGCAACGCTGGTCGATGGAATTCTTTTACCCGAACTATATCAATGACATGTGGCGCATCTTCGGACTTATTTTGCATGATGACAAAAACCATTTCGTGGATGAGGAACACCGTACGTTCCGCCTCGAAGCCATCAAGCAGATGTTGCAAGAACAGGGCATAGCGCTCTATGACACTGCTACGGTGGTGCGCCGTCTGAAAAACACGGCATCGGACAAAGACTTGGAGGTGGTGCAACCCACCGACCTCTCCGCTCTTGTCCGTCAACTGCCGCAACTGCGTGCCATCGTCTCTACGGGTGAGAAATCCTGCCTTCTGGCAGCAGCGCATTTCAACATCGCCTCACCCCGTTTAGGTGATTTCACACCCTTTGACTTCGAGGGGCGCTCCCTTCGCCTTTACCGGATGCCTTCCTCCTCGCGTGCCTATCCCCTACGTTTGGAGAAAAAGGCGGAATATTATCAAAGGTTCTTCTGTTCTTTATGAATATTCACATATAAGTTAACTTTTTCTTGTTTATGCTTGGCATCCCAGCCGATGTCGTATTGGCATGACAGATTTCAAACCAAAAAACCTCATATCTCAAACCAAATATCTTAACCCCCTCAAATGACCATTATCGGAATTGCCGGAGGTACAGGCTCCGGAAAAACAACTGTAGTAAGGAAAATCGTGGAGGCACTGCCGCCTCATCATGTGGCAGTCGTTCCCATCGACTCGTATTATAACGACACCACCGGGATGACCGATGAAGAACGGCGGAACATCAATTTTGACCACCCCGACGCCTTCGACTGGAAACTGCTCATCAAGCAAATCAACCAGTTGCGTAATGGCGAGGCCATCGAGCAGCCCACTTATTCGTATATCCTCTCCAACCGATTGAAAGAGACGGTGCATGTGGAACCGAAACCCGTCATCATCATCGAGGGCATCATGGCACTCATCAACCGCAAACTGCGTGATATGATGGACCTGAAAATCTTCGTCGATACCGATAGCGACGAACGGCTCATACGCAACATACAACGCGACGTGGTGGAACGCGGGCGCACCGTGGATATGGTGCTCAACCGATACCTCTCAGTGCTCAAACCCATGCACGAGCAGTTTATCGAGCCCACGAAGAAGTTTGCCGACCTCATTATCCCGCAAGGTGGTGAAAATCTCAAGGGCATCGGCATCCTGTGCAATTACATCGAGGGCCTTGTGCCGGGACATTGATGCAGTCCCACAACGTTTTCCATCAAGGGATGGCGCTCAAGGCCGTGGCGGTCTTCACACTGGTGCAAATTGTGCTGGTGTTTCTCTTGGGCTATACCCCTTATCCCGACAGCAACGGGTATATCGCATTAGCTGAGGCGGCCAACGCGGCGGGTGAACCTTATCCCGTGGCGGCCGACATGAATGCGTTGGCGTTTCTCTGGAATGTGGGCGCCATCACCATGACGCAACTGTCGCTCACGCTCTTCGGCTCTGTCACACCGCTCTTGGTGCTTTATGCCCTCATGAAAGGCGCCACCGCTTTTTGTTTCTATTTGTTGGTCAAAGAGTTGGCAGATGCAAAGACGGCCGCTGTGGCACTGGTGCTCTACCTCTTTTATCCCGCCAATTATGGTGAGGCCACCTCGCTGTTGAGCGAACTGCCTTTCCTCTTTTTCGCCATGGCGGCCTGTCTTGTGGCCGTCAGGCGATACGCCCTCTTGGCCGGCGTGCTTTTGGCCGTGGCCAACTGGTTCCGTCCCATGGGTCTCGTCTTCATTGTGGCGCTGATAGCTTGTTTTCTCATCCTTTATGGGAAAGCGGTTAGCGGCAAACGGCAAGTGAGTCTTTTCCTGCGCAAGACGGCAGGGCTCGTCGCGGGTTTCGCACTCATGGCATCTGTTATCGGGGGTGTCAACTACGTGCGCACAGGGCGTTTCTTCTATCAGGCGGCCACGGGTTGGATGGCACTCATGCAATATTCGTGGGACCATGACAGCGACACTGTGCCCGACCGCGATTTCTTTGAGGGTGGCGACCCGAATGTCCTTTCCGAAGCACACCATTACGACGTGTTGCAGAAAGACTCGGCATGGTGTTCACATTTCGGCGTATGGCTCTGTCACAACACAGGCGAATATCTCCGTCAGATGCCTGAGAAACTGGTGCGTACCTACATCTCCGATAATACCACGTTTTGCGCCTTTTTGCCTGAAAGCGAAAAAAACGAACAAATGTATGAACGGCTGAGCATGGAGACGCTTTCCCGCGAATTCCCGCATTACTCAACCGTTCAATGGCTCACAGTGGTCAATTTATTGTATTACTATTTGTTGCTTGTTGGCGCAGCCGTCGGTCTGGTCCGTTGTCTTCATCTCAGACGATATGCCTTGGTCGCGCTTGCTGCCGGCGTCATCATCACGGGCACAGCCGTGCTTCTCATCTTCGGCCATGGCGAGACGCGTTTCCACATCCCCTTCATGCCTTTCTTCATCCTGCTCTGTGCCCATTGCACAAGAAAGGCAGGTTAGTACGGTCTAACGTCAAGGGCACAACCGTGCTTTCAATCTTCGTCGGTGACGATATAGTCCACGTATTCCCCGTTTTTGCGTGATTCTTTCTTCTCGCGTGCGCTGCGCTCCATGCGCCGCATCTCTGCAGCCCGTTCTGTCATCCGCTCAATGGAGATGGTGTTCACCACTTCCGAGATGGCATAGATAAGCAGTCCGATGGCCACGATGATGAGTGGCGCTGTGGCCGAGGTGAGCGGATTGA
>CAMJFC010000008.1 GCA_946404865.1 uncultured Prevotellaceae bacterium | reverse complement strand
AAATTGACAGCCTGAAGGAGCAGAAACGGAACCTGAAGGCAAGCCTGCGGAAAGGAAGTCTTGACAACATTTCCTACCAACGGCAGCTGACACCACTGAAAAAGCGTATTCAAGACCTGATGATCAGGATTGGTCTATTCAAACATGACAAAGTACGCGAGACATTCCCCGACAATGAAGACATCACCTTCTCTATGATTGAGGCATATGTACATAAAAAAAAGAATGAAAATGAAGATAATTAGAATGATCAAGTCCGTCTATGACAACCCTCAGGCATTACCTGGCACAATATATCCCGGCCATCTGGAACTACTTCCGCATCGTCGAACAATATCCTCCTCCGTTTCAGGAACCGGGATTAACATTTATACGAATAATTCAACAGTAGGTGCAGTTTTTTTTGTACCTTTGCACCGGCAAAAGAAAAGAAGACTGAGAAAAGGACGATTTTAACACGAAATAAGCATCGTAACAGATATCGGACATAGCTTGCCACACCTTTCGCACAGGGATTCGTGAATGAGAAGAACAAGATATTACGTGAGAAAAACTACACTTATTTTGATAGCCCTGTTGGGATACTGTCTACACCTGTTTGCACAGGGTGCGGACAGTATCTCCTTGCGCCCGTCGTTCGGGGTTGATTATTCCGGCGAGGTGCAAACGGATTTCGAACATGTCCGTATGGCTAATCTACTACAACTTCATGCTGAAATTCCCATTTCTAAATCGCTGACCTTCCAGGCGGCATCCATCAGTACGCTGTCAACCAACAAAGAGCTGGATGTCAACGACTTGCAGGGTTTCACCAATATCGATACCTACGAAACAAATATTCCGTTTGCACTCGCGGTGGCAGGATTTACATGGCAAATCAATGACCGGCATTCGCTCTTCGCCGGCATCCGTCGCACTGACGAGGACTACTTCTGCAGCGACGGGATTGGCCTTTTCACCAATAGCTCGTGCGGCATCTTCCCCACTATCAGTTGGAACTACCCCATAGGCACCTTCCCATTGGCCGCATTGGGCATCCACTATGTTTACGGCCATGAGAACCTGTGCCTGCAGGCATCGGTCTATAACGGTGAGGGATACTACCGTTTCACGGGGCGCGAGAACGTCTTCCGTTTCTGCCCGAAGAGTGATGGCATTTTTGCCATTGGACAGGCGGAATACCGTCATCGCGGCAGTCACTATTATCTGGGAGGCACCCTGCACACCGATTCGGACATCCAGCCTACAGTATGGACCTACGCCGAGCAGGCTTTGACGCCCAGCCTCACCTTACTTGCCGCCTACGGGCATGCTTTTGGTAGCGACAACTTATGTGACAACTTCTACGGCCTGGGCGGGAAATATTCCTTCAAGCGCGCGGAACTCGGTTTGTTCACGGACTACACCCGTGTGCTTGACATCAACGAATGGGCCACAGAGCTCATCGGCAGCTATCACCTCAACGATTTCCTCACGGTCAAGCCTGTGCTTCATATCATCAACACGGATGGCACCACCAAGTGCGTAGGAATGTTACGGGTGGACTTTAGCATCTAACTTTTTGGCTAAAAAGCCTTCCCGACTATCGCTTCACCTTATTTTATCATGAGACCGTGGAAGAATCTTTGGTTATTCAAAATCCATCACCTGAATCAATTTGCCATTTTTATAGATTTCCATTTCTGTAGCATACATTCCCCATCTATGTGGATGAAGAGGTATGCGATATTCGTAACCGTCATTCGTGAATGACGTTAAGAAGATTATCGTACCATCTTCGTTCGTGATACGCGTTTGTTTTCCATAGATGACAAGAGAGGGCTCGTCTGCGAACTTCGCATTTCTTGGCCATGACGCATAGCGACAGACACCATCTCCCATGTCATCAATACGTATAATGTGACTTTTTGAGACGCATACAGTCTCTATACGCTTATAGTTGTGAAGACTGTGATGAAGCCAAAAAGGAGCCGACTCTCCAATCTCAATCAGGTCAGTACCGTTAAACTGAAAGCACTGATAACGGTCAGTAGGGGCACTACCATCTTCATTACCTACATATAAAATGTGGTTGACGCTATCCACTTCCGCAAAAGAATGTTGTTGTTCTTCTGGATAATACCATAAATAACTATAGTCGTATTCTCGCACTATATTTTGAGACTTTTTGTTTCCTAAAACAAAAGCTTCTACGGGTTCAAGTGTTCCGTTTCTGATTTTGTAAGCAGCCGATGTGCACGTAACGCCATTTTTGATTCTATGTGTTTCGATTCTATCATCAGAATTGATGACATACAAATTGGTACCGTCTTTACACGAAAAATCAAGAATATTATAAATCAAATGCTCAAATAAAATGTTGATATCAGCATCTGTTAAATCTACATTTTGCTTTTTCCATTGCCCGGCATTCATGGTGTGTATTTTCCCCATGTCATCACGATATTGGATAAAGTTGATTGATGAGTCCATTTCCATATCGAATTTCGTCACATAAATACGAAGCTTTTTGTCTGGCGAGGTGACGACATCAAAGTCCTCATCTTTCAACAACGAACCAAACTCATGCGACAGAGAGGTCGTGTCTTTGGCCAACATATCAAAAAACTCCTTTTTTATTCTAACGATTTCTTTCTCTGACTTATCAAAGGGTAACTGTGACAACTCATCCAGTTGCTGCACAAATTCCTCTTCAGCTTTTAACAAATGGGGATAAACACCATTGACGGGTTTCTCAGCTATTTCTTTGCCGCTGCAACTTGCCAATATGAAGGCTCCAATAACGATAGTAAAAACAAAGTATCTCATGATTATGTTCATTTAATAGTAAAACTCAAGTCTTTCTCCCATTACTGTTCTATCAATTTTTGGGCTTCAGCTGAGAGATAGGAAATTATCTGACTATAAGGGATGTCAAGATGCAGGAAATTAGGATCGGCACCTTCTATGACAAGAGAGAAATGGTCATTTAACAACCCGTAATCGTATTTGTAAGCATTGTCATCTGAGGAAAAATGCCATCCATTTCTACCGAGCCATGGGTCACTATCAATCGTGCAGTATTCGGGATGGTCTTTGAAAAAACGCTCGAGATTCTCATGACTGATGATATCTCTCAACAGATGTCCGTCGCTTTTATCAAAGATATAAAATGATTTCTTCGAACCGCAGTTGGCTCCGCAATGAATAAATACCGACCCATAGGTTATATACTTTTTCGTCTGTGTTTCCAACTTCAGCTCGAGGCCAAACGTGTTCCACAAACTATCTTGCAACAGCGAATGATACTTATCCATATAATGACTAAGCAACCGTTCACCTTCATTGGTAAACACTTCTTTCTCACTGTACGCAACATGGTTTTCTGGGATGCCATCGAAATCGATACAATATTCACACATCTCATAAACCTCTTTGTTGACAAGAGCCATCACCGAATCAACTATCACTTGTGGCCCATTTTTAGGAACATCGACATCGAACGACGCACTGCAATAATCGTTCCAGTAATGATCATCTTCATCGTGAATTCCATATACAGAATCCACTTGCTCCATTACCACCAAGTCTATCGTATTTGTTTGATTACCATTATGACAACCAATCAATACCAAAATGGTTCCGACAACTAAAAGCAACTGATATTTCTTCATATCTGTTTAATAGGTAAAAGGTAAATCCATCAAGCTGTAGTATTGTGGCACAAAGATACGTTTTTTTTTATAATTCTCAAATTAAACAACTGAAAAATGATATTATTCTCATTTTTTCTGCAACCTTTGCTCAGCGTTATTCGTGCGCATTCATCACTCCGCATGACAGCATAAGAAATCTCCGTGCCAGTGGCACGGAGATTTCTTGATATTGATTAAAACCGTAAGATTAAGCGAACGGGTTCTCTGTGGGATAGTAATCACCCTTCGGGAAGTTGTAGTCAATCTCATCGACGGGGATGCCCATGTACTTCAACACTTCCCAGAGATATTTTCCGGCGTGCTCGAACATCACTGCTGCGTGGTGCGGATAGTGCTTCTCGATGAGCACGTGACGATAGAAGCGGCTCATGTTCTTGATGCCGAAGATGCCGATAGAACCGAAAGAGCGGGTGGCTACGGGCAGAATCTCACCCTGTGCAATATAGGCACGCAGTTTGGTGTCGGCGGTTGACTGCAGACGGTAAACGGTGGCCTTGCCGGGTTTCAGGTCGCCCTCCAGTGTTCCGTTGGTCACTTCTACAGGCAGAGCGCGGGCCATAATGCGCTGGAAGCACATCTGGCAGCTGCACACCTTGGACGAAGCGGTGTTGCCACAGTGGAATCCCATGAAAATCTCCTTGTCGGTATAGCTGCCGCACTCGAACTTCTTGCCCTTGATGCTCTCCTCGTACATGTCCTTGGGAACAGAGTTGTTGATGTCGAGCAGGGTGACAGCATCCTGAGTGATGCATGTGCCGATGAACTCAGACAGAGCGCCATAGATATCGACCTCGCAGGCCACGGGGATACCGCGACCGGTCAGACGGCTGTTCACATAGCAAGGAACGAAGCCGAACATGGTCTGGAATGCGGGCCAGCACTTGTTGGCCATGGCCACGAACTGGCGTGAGCCCTTGTGAGCCTCTATCCAGTCCATAAGAGTCAGTTCATACTGAGCCAGTTTCGGCAGCACTGAAGGAATCTTATTGCCAGTGCCCAACTCAGCAACCATGTCTTTCACGACATCATCGATGCGCGGGTCGCCCTGATGCTTCTGGAATGCCTCGAGCAGGTCGAGCTCTGAGTTCTCCTCAATTTCAACATCGAGGTCATACAGCGCGCGGATAGGTGCGTTGCAAGCGAGGAAGTTGTTAGGACGAGGACCGAAGCTGATGATTTTCAGGTTCTGCAGACCAACGATAGCACGGGCGATGGGGACGAACTCGTGAATCATCTCTGCGCACTCGCCGGCGTCGCCAACGGGCTCTTCAGGGATATAAGCACGGGTCTTGCGCAGTGAGAGAGCCTGGCTGGCGTTCAGCATGCCGCAGTAGGCATCACCACGACCGTCAATCAGGTTGTCCTGTGTCTCTTCGGCTGCAGCGCAGAACATGGTCGGGCCTTGGAACCAGTCGGCAATCATGGTTTCTGAAATCTCCGGACCGAAATTGCCCAGATACACACAGAGCGCATTACAACCAGCCTTTTTCACATCCTCAAGAGCCTGCTGAGCATGAATCTCGCTCTCGACGATACAAATGGGACACTCGTAGATGTCGGCAGAGCCGAATTTCTCTACATACTTAGCAATCACTGCCTTACGACGGTTGACTGCCAATGACTCAGGAAAACAGTCGCGGCTTACGGCGACGATTCCAATCTTAATTACAGGTACATTATTCATACTGGAAATAGTATATGTTTAGGAAACATTCTTTGTAACGAGGGGTAAAGGTACATCTTTTTTTTCAAATACCTTACTTTTTCAATTATTTTTCAGAAAAAATAAACTTTGCTAATAGACACACTACATCAGAATGGCAGATTATCAGTCTTGATATACTATCGTCAGTTCCTCACTGACATTAAAATCGTCGTGGAAATGGTCATCATACATATAGACGATGCGAAAGCCACGATAGGCCGCCGGCACCTTCAACACATCGAGGAGATGCCATTTGGGCCGGCCGAAATCATAGGATGAGCGGTCGAGCAAAATACGGTTAGAGGCATAGTCAATGTGATAATACCCGCCCCCGATACATTGATCACCGGGTTTCAACAGGTCCTTATGCTGATTGACCATACCGAGACGGAGAACACCATCGACCGTGATAATGAACTTGGGCAGTGTCATTGGTCGTTGATATAGTTCTTGGTTGACATATCATAATAGAGCGCTTCAAGCTCCTGCAACGTCAGGTTCTCCACGGCGTGCTCTATCACTCTGATCAGCTCTTCCCGCCGATAGTCATCCGACTGACCGAATCGTCCTGTGTATGCCATTCCGTCTAATACTTGGTGAAATTGTACTTGTCGCGCAATGCTTGTTTCTTCTCTTCGGGCAGAGAAGTAAAGTAACCTTTCCAACCCGGACAGAAGTTGATATGCCAACGCCAAAATCGGCCTAACAACGACTTGGGACGTTTGTCGTAACGCGCCCTGAACTTGCAACTCTCACATTGATGTGCCATCTAATACTACTTTTTTGTTTCTCGCCACAAATGTAGCAATAATTTCGCTAATCAAATCATATTTACCGAAAAATGTCATTGGTTTTGACGGAGAAAATGACGAGCAGCATAAGATTTGTCTGAAGAAAGGCGTCTGTCACGTTCATAATTCGTACTTTTGCACAAGTTTACCACTTCGTATTCTGATATGAGAGGGATAAGCAGCCAAACGACTGAAAACAACAATAATGTGATGATGACAGCAAAAGAGATTATCAAGTATATGGAGTCGCTGTGCGATGAGGAACAGCGTGAGGTACTGACGCGCTTTTTCAAAACAGGTCCCGGCGACTATGGTGAGGGTGATGAGTTCTTGGGACTGAAAGTGCCGCAGACACGTGAAGTGGTCAAGGCGGCCAAAGACACGCCACTGCAGGAAATCCCTGAATTGTTGATGTCGCGCTGGCACGAGGTACGACTTTGCGGCTTTCTGCTACTCGTGGAACAGTTTGAGAAGCAAGCCACAAAACGCTTGGAAAACAACGCCGAGGCCATCACCCGGCGCGATGAGATAGTGACCTTGTATCTGAAATATGCCGACCAAGCCAACAACTGGGATTTGGTCGATCTCTCTGCGCCGAAAATACTTGGACACTGGCTGCTGTTGCCGACCCGTATTGGCAACGGCACCGAAGAGGGGAAGCGGCAGGTGCTCGACGAATTGGCATACAGCCCTTGTTTGTGGCGGCAACGCATGAGTATGGTCTGCACATGGAAGACCTCGCAGCAGGGCGACCCGTCGTGGTGCTTGCGTTATGCCGAGATACACCTGCACCATCCCCACGACCTAATGCACAAGGCCGTAGGATGGATGCTCCGCGAAATGGGTAAGCGGATTTCGATGGAACTCCTGCGCGATTTCCTCCATCAATATGCTCATGAGATGCCACGCACCGCCCTCCGCTATGCCATCGAAAAGATGCCGGAAGACGAACGCAAATTATGGCTGAGCTTCTTTTAACTTCTTATACCTTCCGAAGATGCGGAAGTTGAATAACGCTACTGGGCGAGCGCTTCCATGATTTTGGCCTCCAACTCTTCGCAGAGTTCGGGGTTGTCTTTGATGAGGGCTTTGGTGGCATCACGTCCTTGAGCCAGACGTGTCTCGCCATACGAGAACCAGCTGCCACTCTTCTTGATAATGCCATACTCTACGCCCAAATCCACAATCTCACCGATTTTCGAGATACCCTCGCCGAAGGTAATCTCAAACTCGGCCTTGCGGAAAGGAGGAGCCACCTTGTTTTTCACAATCTTCACACGCACCTGATTGCCGTATGCCTGGTCACCGTCTTTCAAGGTGGTCACACGGCGGATGTCGAGACGCACGCTGGCGTAGAACTTCAAGGCATTGCCGCCGGTGGTGGTCTCCGGGTTGCCGAACATCACACCAATTTTCTCACGCAGTTGGTTGATGAAGATGCAGCAGGTGTTGGTCTTCGCCACGGTGGCAGTGAGTTTGCGCAAAGCCTGGCTCATCAACCGGGCGTGCAGACCCACCACATTGTCACCCATGTCGCCGTCAATCTCTTTCTTCGGGGTAAGGGCAGCCACAGAGTCAATCACGATGATGTCGATGGCCGACGAGCGGATGAGTTGGTCGGCAATCTCCAATGCTTGTTCACCGTTGTCGGGTTGTGCTATCCAAAGGTTGTCCACATCTACGCCCAGATTGGCGGCATAGAAACGGTCGAAGGCATGCTCCGCATCGATAAAGGCAGCGATGCCGCCAGCCTTCTGTGCTTCGGCGATGGCATGGATGGCGAGCGTCGTTTTACCTGACGACTCGGGACCGTAAATCTCGATGATACGTCCTTTGGGGTATCCGCCCACGCCGAGGGCGGCATTCAGCCCGATACTACCTGTGGAGATGACATCCACGTTCTCTACTTTCTCGTCGCCGAGTTTCATGATAGAACCTTTGCCGAAATCCTTCTCGATTTTCGACATCGCAGCCTGCAGTGCTTTCAGTTTCCCTTCCTGCTGGCTCTGTATTTCTTCTTCTTTTTTTGCCATAATTTATTTAGGGGTAAGGGGTAGGAGGTAAGGGGTAAGAGATTACTCACGTGCTCAAAACCTCATACTACCCATTGTTGCTAATGATTCTGTTATTTTTTTCTTCTAAAGATTTTCTAAGACCAAAGAGCATTTTTGCTATTTCGCTAACAAGCAGCTCTTGCTCATGCATTTGTTCCAAACTGATATAGCCTAATTGATTTGCAATCTCTAATTGGCACATCACTTCCATAAGTGACCCATTAGCGATTTCTAAAAAATGTATCCGCTCCTTCAGCGAAAACCGGCCCATTCCCTCTGCTATATTTGAAGGTATAGAAATAGCTGCTCTTTGTATTTGATTCAAGAGAGCATTCCTTTCCATAGCAGGAAAAAGGGACAAAAGCTGATAAATGTTTTTCACCAATTTTATAGATTGATGATACACATCTAATTTGCGATAATAGAAATCGTTCATGGTCCTTTAGGGGTAAGGGGTAAGGGGTGAGAGGTAGGAGGTAGGAAGTGAAAGGTGGGAAGTGAGGGGTATGCAGCAAGAGAAGGCGGTGGTTCTAAGCATTTCTCTTACCTCTTACCTCTTACCTCTTACCTCACAATTCGATGTCCACATCGAATTGTTCGTTCCACGGCAACCCTTGTTTGTTCAGTTGCTCCATGAATGGATCGGGGTCGAACTCTTCTACGTTCCACACACCGGGCTTGCGCCAGAGGCCTTTGAAGAACATCATCGCGCCAATCATCGCGGGCACACCTGTGGTATAGCTCACGCCCTGCATGCCGGTCTCCTCGTATGCGGCTTGGTGCGAACAGTTGTTATAGACGTAGTAGGTGCGCTCTTTACCGTCCTTGATGCCACGGATGCGGCAACCGATAGAGGTCTCGCCCTCGTAGTTCTCACCCAGGTCTTGCGGATTGGGCAACACAGCCTTGAGGAACTGCAGCGGAACGATCTTCACCCGTGCTGTGCCTGTACCGTTGGCCAATGGTGCCTCGTATTCAATCTCGTCGATGCGGCTCATGCCGATGTTCTGTATCACGTCGAGATAGGTGAGGTATTGCTGTCCGAAGGTCATCCAGAAGCGTGCCAACCGGATGGTGGGATAGTTCTTCACCAGGCTCTCCAGTTCCTCGTGGTGCATGAGGTAACTCTCACGTGGACCGATGTTCGGATAGGTCAGTGCCTTGTGTACCGACAGCGGCTCCGTCTCGATCCATTCGCCGTCTTGGTAATAGAGACCTTTTTGGGTGATCTCGCGGATATTGATTTCGGGGTTGAAGTTGGTGGCAAAAGCCTTGTGATGATTGCCCGCATTGCAGTCCACGATGTCGAGTGTGTGTATCTCGTCAAAGTGGTGCTTGGCAGCGTAGGCGGTGTAGATGCCGCTCACGCCCGGGTCGAAGCCACAACCGAGGATGGCGCACAACCCGGCCTGCTCGAAACGCTCTTTATAGGCCCACTGCCAAGAGTATTCGAAGTGAGCCTCATCCTTCGGCTCATAGTTGGCCGTGTCAAGGTAGTTGCATCCGCAAGCGAGACATGCCTCCATGATGGTGAGGTCTTGGTATGGCAGAGCAAGGTTGACGACCAATTCCGGCTGGTAATCGTTGAAGAGCGCTTTCAGTTGTTCCACATCGTCGGCATCCACCTGAGCCGTTTTGATGGGCATGTCATAGCCCTTGGCGTGGATGGCGCTGACCAGGGCATCACATTTCTCTTTCCGACGGCTGGCAATCATAAAGTCTGTGAACACGTCAGCATTTTGCACAATCTTGAATGCTGCGACGGTAGCGACGCCTCCGGCGCCGATCATAAGTACTTTTCCCATATTTTGTGTTTTTGATGATGTTATTTTCGAGTTGCAAATATAAGTGTTTTTTTTGACATAGGAACAAAAGAACGATTTTTTTATGTTCAAGACTCAAATGCCGAGTTCTTCTCCTTTGATACCTAAAGCGGCCATGAGTGAATAGCCGAGGATTTCCTGACGGAAATTGCCTCCGGGCATGGGTTGCATGGCGAAGAGCGTGATATGCTTGTCGGGATCGGCACGGCGCAACAACTGTCGCACATGGTCGTAGTCGCTTTCCTCGTCGGGGATAATCATGATGCGCTGCATCTCTGACTGTTCCAAGGCAAGTGCCACCGTGTCGCAAAGCAGGTCGCCACCCCCTACCTCGGGTACCTTCTCGACCACAGTGAAGACAAACTCACCGAGCGGTCCGCTGAAAGCCTGGCCGTCGATTTCCTTCGCAAAGTCGGAAGGTGCGAAGTTGTCCAACGATTTGCTGTCGGCGTCATGCACCAGCACCACCTGTGTCTGGTGTGCCCCCTCGCGCAGTCCGCCATCTCGTGCGACACACTCCGTCCACAGTGCCAGGTCGGCCTTGGGAATACGTCTGTTGATGATTCTTTCGAAATTGACAATAAGGTCGAATGCCACACGGTCCAAATGGTCGGCGTCGGCAATGATCATATTGATGGCCTTTTGTGGTGTTTCTGTTGTCATAAATACCATGTTTTAGAGAGAGGAACAAAGGTGTTGATTCACGGTCATCAGTGGTGCTCCATAATTTGCCTCAGGCTCCGTTTATAATAGCCGAACAACCGGGGGACTCCCTGACGGGGAAAGAGATAGGCCCGTGGCACGTAGAACTCAGTATATTGTTTCAGCGAATACCATTTATGAGCCAGGAAACGACGAGGGATATTCTTCTCCCATATTTGCTTCATCTCCATGCCGAAATTGCTGCTGTCCATCAAGTGAAGGAATAGTCTGTCGGCTGCTCTTCTGCGACGGTCGCGGTAGAGCGGCATCTCCTCCCGGGGCATTCCTAAGTGGCGTACGGCCATCAGACCGAACAATTGCCAAGCGTGCACCAGTCCGAACCGAGTAAGCCACTCCCCCACCCTTTCTTCGCTGATTTCTTGCCGGTTCACATGCAGACATCTCATCCAGTCGCACACCTGCCTGAGTCCGATGCCCTCGGAAAGGAAATGGAAATAGAGATGTATGAAAATATAAACGGCATCGAAGGAGGCAGAAGGCACCGTCACCTCCGTGTCGCCCAACATCATGGTGCGCGTGTGATGGGCCAATTCATCATCCGACCATGCGTCCACCTTCTCTGCGATTTCGCGTTTGGAGGGGCAGAACGTGTGGTAATGCAGTTCTATCTCAACACCATTCAGTCCGGCATTGCGATGTTTGGCTCTGTTGCCGCCGGTATGTATTTCCAGGCCGTCAATCTCCTTGGCCAGCCGTTCCGTTATCTCGTCCGTCTGCTTTCCCGTGTAGTAGTCGATGTCGCCACAGACACGCAGGTCGGGTTGTTGGTAGTAGCGTGCCACGCCCTGGCCTTTCAGCAACATGGCAGGGAAACCGCACTGCTGGATGGTGTGCGACAACCGTTTCAACACATTGTTCACCAATTGGTTGCTTTGCGAAGCCTGCATCAAAACCCTAATGCAGGCCGCCACCAACGGCTCATTGTTCTGCGCTTCTGCCACCCGCTTGATTTGTTGTGCCACCAAGGCGTGCACGGTATGCTTGCCAGCTTTCCCCATGATGCCCTGCCAGTCGGTTTGCTCATCAAACCGGCTGGTGTCGAGTTTCTCTTCCCACAAAGCACAGCGGAGGAGATACAGCATTTGTTCAGAACAATTCGCGTTGGACATTGAGCATTGAGGTTTGGGGTGGATGGTAAAAAAGGTGAGAGATGCGGGAGGAATGGCGAGAAATTTTATTTGTGATGCAAAGGTAATGATATTTATGATGATGTACAAATAAAAACTTCGTTATTTAGAAGATTTTGTCCGCTTAAGGACTAAATCGTGTTTTGTCTTCGGCTTGCACTATCTTTGAATAAGATAGGCGGCGCCTCAACAAAAAATATAAAAACTTCGTTATTTATTTTGTTTTGTCTTCGGCTTGCACTATCTTTGCAAACAAAGAGGTTCTTCCCACACTAAATACAAATCAAAACGAAAGAACTATGAAAAAACCTAAAATGCAAATGCGCCAATTACTATGGGCGGTGCTACTATGCCTGCTAAGTGTGAATGCTGCCGCTAAAGGCGGAAGTAAGAGTTATAATCTCTATTCTCCCGACGGGAAATTGTCTGTCACGGTGCAAACCGACGGTCAATTGCGCTGGAGCATCCTGCACAGCGGCACTCAGGTGCTCGTCGAGTCAGAGATAGGACTGACCGTGAACGACGGCAAAAAAGAAATTGTGATGGGAAAAGAGATGCGGGTGACTGACGCCATCAACGACAGTCATCAGTCATCGTTCAACACGCCTTTCTATAAGAAAGCACACGTGGAGGACCACTTTAACCGCCTGGTCATCTACGACAAGAAATACGGTGTGGAGTTCCGCGCCTACAACGATGGCGCCGCCTATCGTTTCATCCCCACCACAGGCAAGATGATGGCGGTGAAGAACGAGAAGGCGGAGTTCAATTTCGCCGGTGATTATAAGGCTTTCATCCCCTATGTGAACGACAACCGCGGTGGCGAACGCTACTGTTTCTCGTTTGAGTCGCTCTACGACGAACAGGCACTCAGCGACATGTTTGCCGACTCGCTGGCCATCACTCCGCTGGCGGTCTGTCTGCCCGACGGCAAGAAAGCCGTGGTGATGGATGCCGGCGTGGAGAACTACCCCGGTATGATGCTGCTGCGCGGAAAGACCAACGGGTTGCGTGCCGACTTCGCCCCCGTTCCCACAGAGGTGGAATACGGCGGATTTAACATGCTGAACGTGATGCCCGTGCGCCGTTCCAACTTCATCGCACAGATTGACAACCGCCGACCCGTACAGTTGCCTTGGCGCGCGGTGGTGGTGAGTGAGCGCGACGCCGACCTGCTCAATTGCGACATGGCACAACGGCTGGCTCCCGAATGCCGACTCACAGACACCTCGTGGATTCAGCCGGGCAAGGTGGCTTGGGACTGGTGGAACAACCTTAACCTGACGGGTGTGGACTTCGTGACAGGCATGAACACCCGCACTTATGAATATTATATCGACTTTGCCGCCGAGAACAAGTTGGAATACATCATCATCGACGAGGGATGGAGCACCGAGGAGTCGCTCACCGAAAACCTGAGTCCAGACATCGACCTGCGACACCTGGTGGACTACGGAAACGACCGCGACGTAGGCATCATCCTCTGGGCCAGTTGGCGCAACTGCCAAAACAACATCGATGCGGTGTTTGAGCATTACGCCAAGATGGGCATCAAAGGTTTCAAGGTCGATTTCTTCGACCGCGACGACCAGGCTGTCATCCAAGGAGCCTATATGCTGGCTGAGACCGCCGCACGCCATCATCTGCTGCTCGACCTGCACGGATTCAAGCCCTTCGGCATCCAGCGTGCCTACCCCAACATCGTCAACTTCGAGGGGGTGAAAGGACTGGAGAACAACAAATGGGAACAGCGCACCGCCGAAGGACCCTTGCACGACTTCCCGCGCTACGATGTCACCGCACCCTATCTGCGCATGCTCTGCGGACCGATGGATTATACTCCGGGCGCGATGACAAACGCCACACGCGACTGCTATTTCGGCAACAACGACCATCCCATGAGCCAGGGCACAAGGGCACACCAAGTGGCGATGTACATCATGTACGAGGCACCACTGCAGATGTTGGCCGACAGTCCGTCGAAATATATGCGTGAGCAGGAATGTACAGACTTCATCTCCTTGATACCCACCACTTTCGACGAGACCATCGCTCTCGACGGCAAGATAGGAGAGTATGCAGCGGTGGCACGCCGCAAGGGCGACACATGGTATATCTCAGCCATGACCAACTGGACAGCGCGTGACCTGACGATCGACCTCCGTTTCTTGGGTGGAGGACAACACCGCGCCTGTATCATCAGCGATGGCGTCAATGCCGCCAAAGAGGCCACGGACTATCGCTGCACGGATTCACTTCCGCTCAACAGCACATCGCCCATGCAAATACATCTCGCCCCGGGCGGCGGATGGGCGGCGATAGTAAAGTGAGGATTTGGGAGACGCCATTAGTCATCACTTGCAATCGTTTTCAGCAATATATCTATCAAGGAGCATTGTTGTATTCAAGTAATGACCTAACTTTGCAGCATGAAAAACAATTATCAAACAAACACTGACAAATGACACCATTAACAACAGCCATCGTCATCCTCTTCGTAGTGGGATATCTGTGCATCGCACTCGAGAGCGTGACCAAAGTCAACAAGGCGGCCATCGCCCTGCTGATGTGTGTGGGATGCTGGACGCTGCTCATGTTCGCGCCCAGCTCGTTCTATCCTGATGTACCCGCCAACGACGTGGTACATAAAATCGCAGAGGTGATAGAGCATCACCTGGGCGATGCAGGCGGCACCCTCTTCTTCTTGATGGGTGCGATGACCATCGTGGAAATCGTTGACTCGAACGGTGGATTCAATTTCGTACGCGATGCCATCAAGACGCGCTCCAAGCGCAAACTGATGTGGCGCATGGCTTTCATGACCTTCTTCCTCTCTGCCATCCTCGACAATCTCACCACATCGATTGTCATGATTATGGTGCTGCGCAAACTGGTGCAGGAACGCAAGGAACGGCTCATCTATGCCGCCATGGTGATTATTGCGGCCAACTCTGGCGGTGCCTTCTCGCCCATCGGCGATGTCACCACCATCATGTTATGGATTAAGGGGGTCATCACCACGCAAGGTGTGCTCACCGAAATTTTCATCCCCTCGCTCATTTCCATGCTCGTGCCTGCCTTCATCATGCAATACTCGCTCAAAGGAAAATTCGATAAAGAGCAGAACCTGCCACAGGCCAGCGTGAGCCAGTTCACCAAACGCCAGCGCGACATCATCTTCTGGCTCGGTGTGGGCGGTCTGGTGTTCGTGCCTATCTTCAAGACGCTCACCCACCTGCCTCCGTTCATGGGCATCCTGCTCGTGCTCGGCGTACTCTGGACGGTGACGGAAATCTTCCACCATAACACCGACGAGGACGACACCATGGCCAAGCGTGTGAGCGACCTGCTCTCGCGTATCGACTTGAGCACCATCATGTTCTTCCTCGGCATCCTCATGGCCGTGGCGGTACTGCAAGAGATTGGCGTGCTCACGGCTCTGGGTAAGTCGCTTGATGAGATATCAGGTGGCAACCACTACCTCGTGACGGGTATTATCGGTGTGCTATCATCCATCGTTGACAACGTGCCACTTGTGGCTGGTTGCATGGGTATGTATCCCGTACAAGCTGCAGGCGACCTGGCTGTTGACGGTATCTTCTGGCAGTTGCTCGCCTACTGTGCCGGTGTGGGCGGTTCCATCCTCATCATCGGCAGTGCAGCCGGTGTGGTTGTGATGGGCCTGGAGAAAATCACCTTCGGCTGGTACATGAAGAAAATCTCATGGGTGGTGTTTGTCGGGTATATCGCCGGCATGGCCTCTTACTGGGTCGTCGACCAGTTGATACATTGAACGGAGCAAGGGGCAAGGAACAGGGAGCAAGAGATTACTGCTCCAAACTGCCACGAGTTGATATTCAAAAACAAGCAGAGGCACCGCTTTTGGGTGTCTCTGCTTGTTGTAAAACAGGGTGTCGGTCATGCCGGAGTCAACATTTTTGTTGTAGGCTTAAACACTTAAATATATCCATTATAAAAGAAAAAATTGAAATAATTTGCAATTTCTTCTTTTATAATGGATAAAATTCTTATATTTGCAGAAAATTTCTAATATACAAGACAATGAACATCGTTTTAAGACATAAGTATATCCAGAAGATTGAAAAGTATCTAGGTAAAGATTGCATCATTGTGCTGACAGGTCAAAGACGTGTAGGCAAGAGCTGTATGCTGAAGATGATTCGTGAATTGAAAGAGAAAGAAGCAGGCAACAACGTCATCTATATTGATAAAGAAAAGCGTGAGTTTGATGGCATCAAGACTTATCAAGATTTGAATGTTCATATCGAGAAACATTATGTAAAGGGCAAGACAAACTATATCCTGGTGGACGAGATACAGGATATCAAAGAGTTTGAACGCACAGTGCGTAGCTACCGCACAGAACCTGATACAGAGGTCATTATTACTGGTTCGAATGCCAAAATGCTGTCCAGTGAACTGAGCACGTTGATCGGTGGTCGCTACAAAGAAATCCGCATCCAGTCACTCAGCTATAAAGAGTTCCTGAACTTTCATGGATTGGCAGATAGCGATGATTCTCTGTCAAAATATATCCAGTTTGGTGGTATGCCGGGGTTGGTGAAGATAGGTCTTGACGAGGATGATGCGAGAGAATACCAAAAAGATATCTATAACACCGTGCTCTTAAAAGACGTCATCATGCGAAATAACATTCGAAACGCGGCATTTCTTGAGAATCTAGTAAGATTCCTAGCTGATAACATTGGCAAGGTCTTTTCTGCCAATAGCATCACTAAATACATGAAGTCACAAGGTCAAAGCATCACTTCGACAACAGTCATCGAATTTACGAAATTCTTGACTGAAGCCTTTATCATCCATAAAGTGAACCGCTACGACATTAGGGGCAAGCGTCTGTTTGAGAGCAACGACAAATTCTATTTTGAGGATAACGGAATACGTAACGCACTTGTGGGTGGCACTCGTGAAGGCGACATAGAGAAAGTGATAGAGAATATCATCTATCAGCACCTTGTCAATATGGGGTATGACGTGACGGTGGGGCAGTTGCAAGCTGCTGAGATAGACTTTGTATGCCAAAAGAAGGGTGGCACACAGTTGTATATCCAGGCTTCATATATCATTGCCGATGAATCGACGCATGAGCGTGAGTTTGGCAACCTTCAAGCCATCAAGGACAATTATCCGAAATTCGTCATCAGTATGACTCCTTTAGTCAGCAAGAATGACGAGAACGGCATCACCCATCTGCATCTTAGAAGGTTCCTGATGGCTGAAGAGCTCTAATTTGAAAAATGAAAAATGCCTATAGACCGGTTTCTATAGGCATTTTTCTGTTTCTACAGGGGATATTCTTCAAAGGCGTAAAGCACAGTGGAGAGATAACGCTCGCCGGTGTCGGGGAGCAACACGACGATGCGTTTTCCTGCATTCTCCGGACGCTTCGCAATCTCGGAAGCAGCAAAGGCAGCGGCACCGGCAGAAATGCCCACCAACAAACCTTCCTGCTGCGCCAACTGACGACCCGTGCGGATGGCATCATCGTTCTCCACATCGAACACCTCGTCAATCAGACTGCCGTCATAGGTCTTCGGCACAAACCCGGCACCAATGCCTTGTATCTTGTGCGGACCGCTGGCACCGCCGTTGAGCACAGGTGAGCTGAGGGGTTCCACGGCGATAATCTGCACGTTGGGATTTGCCTCGCGCAACCGTTTAGCCACACCCGAGATGGTGCCTCCAGTGCCCACGCCTGCCACGAAGATGTCCACTTGGCCGTCGGTGGCGTCGAGAATCTCTTGACCTGTGGTCTCATAATGCTTTTTCGGATTCGCCTGATTCTCAAACTGTTGCAGAATGATGCTGCCAGGGATGCTGTCGCGCAGTTCATTGGCGGCCTTGATGGCGCCCGGCATACCGTCCTTGCCACTGGTCAGACGCACTTCGGCTCCATAGGCTTTCACCAGGTTGCGTCGTTCGATGCTCATCGTTTCAGGCATCGTAAGAATCAGTTTGTAACCTTTCACCGCCGACACTAACGCCAGTCCCACACCCGTGTTACCACTGGTCGGTTCGATGATGGTGGCACCCGGTTTGAGCAGCCCCTTGGCCTCTGCGTCCTCAATCATCGCCAAAGCGATACGGTCTTTGACTGAACCACCAGGATTGAAATACTCTACTTTGGCCACGATAGGGGTAGCCAGTCCTTTACTCTCTGAGAATTTACCCAGCTCTAACAGAGGGGTGTTACCGATCAAATCGGTGAGTTGTTTTGCTATTTTTGCCATATTATTTTTGAATTTTGAATGTTGAGTTTTGAGTTTTGAATGTTGAATGTTGAGTTTTGAATATTGAATAATCGCTTCGCGATGAAAGAATGAAGAATTGTCAATTTTGAATTATTCATTCTGAATTCTTCATCGCGCGGAGCACGACAATTCAACATTCAAAACTCAACATTCAACATTATGCGAGTGCTTGTTCGAGGTCGGCGATGATGTCATCGATATGCTCGGTGCCGATGCTCAGGCGGATGGTGGAGGGGTAGATATGCTGCTCTTCCAGTTCCTCGGGAGTCAGTTGCGAGTGAGTGGTGGTGGCGGGATGGATAACCAGACTCTTCACATCGGCCACATTGGCCAACAGCGAGAAAATCTCCAGTTTGTCGATGAACGCCCAAGCCTCTTTTTCACCACCTTTGATCTCGAAGGTGAAGATGCTGCCGCCACCATTGGGGAACAGCTTCTGATACAATGCGTGGTCGGGATGCGAAGGCAGCGAGGGATGGTTCACGCGTTCCACCTTCGGGTGCTTCGACAGATATTCCACCACACGGGCTGTGTTGTAAGCATGGCGCTCCACACGCAGAGAGAGGGTCTCCAAACCTTGAAGCAGGATCCATGCGTTGAAGGGGGAGATGGCTGCGCCGGTGTCGCGCAGGATGACGGCACGGATGCGTGTGACGAAGGCCGCAGCACCAGCCACATCAGCGAAGACTGCACCATGGTAACTGGGATCGGGTTTGGCAATTGACGGGTACTTGTCGGCATTGGCCTTCCAATCGAACTTACCACCATCGACGATGACACCGCCGAGCGAACTGCCGTGACCGCCAATGAACTTCGTGGCTGAATGGACCACCACATCAGCACCATGCTCTAACGGCCGGATGAGATAAGGCGTGCCGAACGTATTGTCCACGATGACGATGGTATGGTTCTTGTGGGCGATGTCGGCAATACGGTCGATGTCGGTGACACTCGAGTTAGGGTTGCCGAAAGTCTCTATGATGACTGCTTTCGTGTTGGGCCGGAACAGTTGTCCGAGGGTATCAAAGTCAGCCGGGTCGAAAATGGTGGTCTCCACACCTTGGTTGGCCAACGTGTGCGACACCAAATTATAGGTGCCACCATATAAGTTATTGGCAGCGAGGATATGGTCGCCAGCGAACGCCACGTTTTGAAGGGCATAGGTGATGGCGGCGGCACCCGATGCCACGGCCAGTCCTGCCACGCCTCCTTCCAAGGCGGCCACGCGGTCTTCGAACACACCTTGCGTGGAGTTGGTCAAGCGGCCATAGATATTGCCGGCATCACGCAGTCCGAAGCGGTCGGCGGCATGTTGTGAATTACGGAACACATACGATGTGGTCTGGTAAATAGGTACCGCACGAGCGTCGGTTGCAGGGTCGGCATTCTCTTGTCCTACGTGCAGTTGCAGGGTCTCGAAGTGTAATTTTTTGTTACTCATAGCTGTATATTTTTTTATGTTAATGTTCAACGATGCAAAGGTACGACGGATTTGATATACCAGAAATCACCCAAAGCAGTCATTTCGCATACCACATTTGTGGTATTTGGCATCGTTAAACGGACAAATAGCGCTAATTTCGCGTCTTTTGCAGACATTTTTTACATTTTGCACCTCTTATTCATGCTTTTCATGGTCTTTGTGACGCGTTGGCGCGATTTTTGCAGAAATCTCCTTGATAGACCATATTGACCATTTTATTAAAAGAAGAATAACGATATGAATGAGAATAAAAAAGATTTGAATCTGGCCGTGCTGTTCGATGCAGACAATGTGCCCTACTCTCATGTGCAAGAAATGCTCAACGAGATTACAAAATATGGTGTACCCACCATCAAACGCATTTATGGCGACTGGACTAAACCTACGGTGGCGGGATGGAAATCGGTGTTATTGGAAAACGCCATTACACCCATCCAACAATACAGTTACACCACAGGCAAAAACGCTACCGACTCTGCCATGATTATCGATGCGATGGATATCCTACACAGCGACAAGGTGGATGGTTTCTGCCTGATTTCGAGCGACAGCGACTTCACACGTCTGGCCACCCGGTTGCGAGAGTCGAGCAAACTGGTCATCGGCATGGGTGAACGCAAGACGCCCCGTCCTTTCATCGTTGCCTGCGACAAATTCATCTATATCGAGAACTTAGGCAGCGACGACACGGAAAACGAGGCGACAGCCGAGACCAACGCGGAAGCGACAACCGACACGAAGAAAAGCGGCAACGATGCGGCAAAGACTGCTCCGCAGAAAGAGAAAATCACTTACGCGCTTATCAAACTGCTCCGTCGCACCATCGACGAACTGGCTGATGAAAACGAATGGGTGTCACTGAGCGAGGTAGGTAGTCTGATACAGAAAAAGCGGCCCGATTTCGACCCGCGTAACTATGGCTTCCAAAAGCTAACACCGCTCATTGAGGCCTGTCCGAAACATTTCGAGATAGAGAAACGCAAAGCCGAGAACAGCCACGTCAAGCATGTGTTTGTAAGAGTAAAGAGATAGGCGTTCCAACACTCAAAATTCAAAACTCAAAATTCAACATTCAACACTCAACATTCAAAAAGCCCAGCCTTTCGGCCGGGCTTCTTCAATTTATTTCATCTTCACGATTTGCTGGCAGGCAGCATCGGAGGGATCAAGTACAAGGAGTTTCTCTGCCCAAGGTTTCGCATTGGCAATATCCTTCTTCTGATAGTAATAGATGGCATAGAAACGATATGCACGACGTTTGTAAACCTGGTCGTTGGCAGACTCCTCACCAGCGTTGACCAATTCCATCAGCTTGTCATACGACGGTTTTGCCAAACCTTCCTTGCACTCGGGGTCGAGCTGCATGTTCATCTGAGCACGTTTGTACCAGTAGAACTTGGTCTCGGGGCTCATGTCGGTAATCTTGGCATACATCTGCTCAGCCTTGCGGATGGCATCCTTGCGGGCACCTTCCTCAGTAGCCTCATCGGCAGCGATGGTGGTATAGATGTCAGCCAGAGACTCATAGTCCTCTGCCTTAGCCGTACCTGCAACGGTCATGTAACGCTCGAAGGTTTCAATGGCCTTGGCATAGTCACCTTTCTTGGTATAAGCGGTAGAGAGATACTTGAGTGCATCCTTGCTCTCACGCAGTTGGATAGACTGCTCGAAGCTGTTTGCAGCATCTTCATATTGCTGTTTACCCATATAAACGTGACCCAACTGGATGTAGTCGTAAGCGGTTTTGGTCACATCGGGCAGACCCAGATAGCGGTTGGCAAATTCGAGTGCACCGTCGTAATCTTTCGCCACAAGACTGTTGTAGAATGCCATACGGTTGAGCACAGAGTTGTTGGGGAACTTGTTCAAACCATATTTAGCCACTTCAAGAGCCTTTTCGTTCTTTCCTTCCATATAACCAGAGAGCGCAAACTCCTTCAGTTCATCCTCGGTCAGGGCACCGATATTGGCCTTGCTGTAGTGCTCAAAAGCCTTATCGGTCTGGTCGGCCTGATAGAAGAAGTGGGCAGCCACGGCATCCACAGGATAGTCGGGACGCTCAGCGCGCAGTTTGTCGAGAGTCTGAGCCGACACTTCGGGAGAAATCTTACGATACACGCGAGCGTACTTGATGAAGCCGAGGGGCTCTTTGGGGTCGATTGACTGTGCCTGCTGATACCAGGTAGCAGCGGTGCCACCATTGTCATTGAAGGCATAGATATCACCCTGAAGCAGGAAAGCATCCACACACTTGTTCTTGCCACGCTCCAAAGCCATCGTTGCATAGGTCTGAGCCTCGGCGGCATACTTCTGATTGAGTTCAGGAGTCTTGGTGCGCCAAGCGAGGTCGAGATAAGAACGTCCGAGACCGGAGAGTCCTTCGGCATTCTTCTTGTAAGTCTTGAGGAAAGCCTTCACTTGGTCTTTGGTATTCACAATCACATTGACGCTGTCTTTGAGATAGGCGTCGGTTAACACTTTGGAAATGTTGGCCACATCCGATTCAACGTTTTGTGCCATGACAGGAGCGGCGAATCCTATCATCATCGCTCCAACGAATAGATATTTAATAGCTTTCATAGTTCGTGAGTTTTTGAGTTATTACTTACACCTTTGACGCGTATAAAATCAAAGGGTTTAATGTTCAATTTTTCACATTTACCGTTCGGATATTCAACTCACCACGCACGGGCAGGAGTCCGGACTTAAAGATAATCAGCTGTCCTTTGGGTGATTCCATGAAATGAGCGAAAGCCCAAGGCAGTCCGTTGTAGGGGTCGTTGAGGAGTGCGTAGATGGTGCGCACAAAGGGATATCGGCCGTCGAGCAAATAGGCTTGATACGGCTTCCATGAATTCATCTCAGTCGCCTTGTCCATCGAGGTGACCGACATTACTGTTACATTCTTTTTCCATTTGGTGTGTGTGCTGTCGCGTTCATCAAAGAGCCAGTTAGACCCGATGATGCCGATGGCACTGGGAGTACGCGCGACATATTCAATCAATTCGGGAGTAGAATGTGAGGCTGTCGCGTTCTTCCCGAGGGGTTTACCATCGAGAATACTATCCACACAATATTGGGCGGCGGAAGAGCCCGACTGGTCGAACGCCAGACGTATCTGTCCACGCTTTGAACCCGGATTGATTTCTGCCCAGTCAGTCACTTCACCACTGAGCACACGCTTCACGTCGTTGACTGTAATGCATGAGTCAGTGTTCTGGGGATTGATGATGAGTGCCAAGCCGTCGTAGCCGATGGGGAAGGAGACGCCTTTGAAGGTACGTGCCAAAAGGGTGTCAAGTTCAGACTGACGGAATTTTCTGGCAGCGATGACCAACTGCATGGTGTCGTTGACGAGACGGTCGATGGCCTCTGTCTCACTCATATAAATAGGTGTAAGGTGAGCCTTACCTTTTTTTGTGAACTCGAACACCTGCCTGCATTCCTCTACAATAGAGGAAAAACTTTCGTCAGAGGCGAAAGCAATCGCCCCTGACGAAGCAGTATCGGTTCTGTTACTCTTCCGTTGGGTCTTGCTGCATGATGTAATCATGCCAAGCGAGACCACCAACGAAATGAGTATGTAGAATAATCTTTTCATCATCAGATGTTTCTGAAGTCAGACGAAATTAGTTCTGGAGTTTGAAGTTGACCGGCAGTGTGAACTTAGAGCGCACGGGGCGTCCGTTCTGCATACCAGGAGTCCACTTCGGCATTGATTTGACCACACGAACAGCCTCTTTGTCGAGGTTGGGGTCAACACCGCGGACGACGACCACATTCGAGATGCTACCATTCAGCTCAACGACGAACTGCACAGTGACACGACCCTGAATGTTGTTCTCCTGAGCGGCAGCCGGGTAGCGGATGTTCTGAGCAAGCCACTGGTTCATGGCAGCGGGGCCGCCGGGGAACGAAGCTTGCTGCTCCACAAATTCGAAGATCTTGTTCTCTTCCTCTTTGGGTTTCTCCTCTACTTTAGGCTCTTCCTTCTTCACCTCTTCTTTAATCTGAAGCACTTCAGCGTCTTCATTGTTACCTTTCACGTCGAGGGCACCGATGGCGGTCTCCGACTGGCTGAGGTCTTCCTGCTGACGCAGCGTGTTATCTTCACGCACCTGGTCGTCTTTCTTGATGACCGGCTCGGTGAATTTCTCAGAGCTTGCTACCTGCTCAACCTCTTCTTTGGGTTGCTCGTAGATGATCTCTTCTTCTTTCTCGACTTCCACCTCTTCTTCCTCGGTGCCCTGATCGATGGTACTCATGGTGGCCTCGCCGCTCACTTTCGAGCTGCTGTCCTGAATGGTTTTAATCAGAGCGAATCCGCCGAAGAGCACGGCAGCAGCGATACCCATGATGATGATAGCCCAGAAGTTGCGGGAACCTGTCCCACGACGCAGTTGATATGCGCCATACTCCTTGTTCTTATTCGCAAATACTAGGTCGGTCCATTCATTGGATGTTAAATCTATTTTTGCCATAGTTTTAATTCTTTTTAAGCAGTCACATTAGAATTTATTTCTCCACCTTGAATCCATTGATGGTCTTCATGAAGGTAGTTTCTTCTTCTGTGACAGCACCAATTACATAAGTACCAACATTACATATCAGCATTTCATCAAGAGCACTCACCATATTGTCGTACGAAGCTGCGTCGAACGGTTTGATGATGACGGTAAGCACAGGAATATCCTGAGCGCCTTCTACCTTACCACCCTTGATGGCGGCCAGTTTCTGGTGGTAGATGGTGTCTTGGTCTTTGTTCTTGTACTCCTCGTTGAGTTTGTCAACGGCCTGCTTCACCTCTTGCATCGGTTTGCGGCCTTCCACCTTATGGTTCATGAGAGTGTAGCGGAATCCGTTCTTCTCTTTAGGATCCCAAGTACCAAGTTCTACGCAGTCGGGGTTCTTGTAGTCGGGGATACCCTTGATGTAAGCGAGGGTATTGTCGGCGCCCAAGAACACAGTAATGGTCTGCGATTCTTTGGTTTCGTTCTTGTTCTCATCATTCACATTCTTATCATCGGTCGGCATGGTGAGGTTCATACTCTGCGGTTTGCTGAGCGATGTAGCGAGCATAAAGAATGTGATCAAAAGCATCATCATGTCCACCATCGGCGTAAAGTCGACGCGTACATCTTGCTTTTTCTGTCTTGAAGCTTTTTTCTTTGCCATTCTTTATTCCTCCACTTTTTTGTAAGATGTGATCAAGAAATAACGGTTCTGCTTAATGCGCTGCAATGAAGCCATCACGTTTTTAATGTCAGAGTAGGGAGTATCAGAATCGGCCTTGATGGCAATTTTCATACGACCTTCTTTCTTCTCGTCGTCTGATTTGTCCTGATACTTTTCCTTGTTCCATGCTTTGGCTGCTTCCACCCATTTCTGCAATTCGTTGTCTTTGGTCTCAATCTTTGCAGAATCGACGGGGATACCCAATTTCTCTTGGTATTTGTTCAAAGCATTTTCTTCCTGACTGAGAAGTTCTGACAGTTTGTTGGCAGGCACACCGATGTTGGTAGCGGCCTGTGATGTATGCAACTGCGCATCGTTGAGTTTGATACCCTCCTTCTGTGCGAACTTCTCGACCATGCCTCTCATATCAGCGGGCTTGTCCATGCCGACGAACACCTTACCACCTTTTTCGATAAGGATGGTCAGCACATCGCCCTCTGGAACTTTCTCTTCCGACACCGCGCCAGGTGTGATCACCTTCACTGCCTCGTTCTTGATGAACGTAGAGGTCAGCATGAAGAAGGTGAGCAGGAGCACCATCACGTCGGACATCGGCGTCATGTCGATCCAGATACTTTGTTTCTTAATTTTTACTTTACCCATAGTGATAAATAGTATTAAGGGTTAGTAGAAATTAAGCTTCTTCAGTATGGTTGGCTTCGTAAGTCTGAGCGATAGAATAGCCCACTTCGTCGAGGGCGTATGTCAACTTATCAATCTTGTTAGTGAAGGTGTTGTAAGCGATAACAGCGCACCATGATGTACCGATACCGAATGCGGTGTTGATAAGGGCCTCAGAAATACCTGTTGACAGTTCCAGAGAGTCGCCACCACCACCAGCAGCCAGAGCCTGGAACGACTTGATCATACCGATCACAGTACCGAGCAGACCGGTCAGAGTACCAAGGGTAGTCAGAGTAGCGAGGATGGGGAGGTTCATCTGCAGGGTAGGCATCTCGAGCTGAGTGGCCTCTTCGTGAGCCTGCTGAATCTTAGCCACTTTCTGGGCTTTCTTAATGCCAGAGGTGTTCTGCATCTCGTTGTAAGCTTTCAGAGAAGCGCTGACCACATTGGCCACAGAACCTTTCTGCTTGTCGCAGAGCTGCTGAGCTTTTGCGAAGTCGTTCTGACGGAGAGCCTCTTTGATGTTGGCTGTGAACTTAGCGAGAGAGCCTTTACCGAAGGCAGTGCGGAGAGCGAGGATACGCTCGATAGACAGTGCAATCACAGTGAGCAAGAGGGTGTGGATGACAGGCACCACGATACCACCTTTGAAGATAGTACCCATGATGTTCAGGGGATGACCTTCGGGATCGCCACCTTCGAAGTTGGAGGGAGAACCCAGCACGAAGAAGAAGTTACAGAAAGCGATGATTGCGCAGACCACGATCACGAGGAATGCCTGACGGATACCTACAAAGCCTGTGCTTTTCTTCGCAGCTGCAGGAGCAGCCGGTTTCGTTGTTGTTGTTGCCATAGTTTTTTTTTAATTTTTAATTTTTAGTTATTAATAAATTTAAGTTGTTAAAAAATATCGTAGTTCGTATAGATTTCTTCGTGATGTGCTCACACACTGACACATCCCGCGAATAACTTCGCAAAGATACTAATTTCGTGCAAACTAAACATCGAAATCTTTGTATTTAACTTTTTTTTACTATTTAAGGGCCGCCAATGCCACTCCAAGCCGCCTCATTGCCTCGCAAATGTTGTCATCTGAGGTGGCATAACTCATACGGAAGCAGTCGGGGTCGCCGAAGGCGTCGCCGCCCACTGTAGCCACATGAGCCTTTTCAAGGAGATACATGGCCAAGTCGGTTGAGTTGTTGATGGTACGCTCGCCATCGCTTTTGCCATAGAAACTGCTGCACTTGGGGAACAGATAGAATGCGCCCTCAGGCACGTTGACCTCGAGGCCCGGTATCTGCTTGGCGAGGCTAACAATGAGGTTGCGCCGGCGCTCAAAGGCCAGCCGCATATCCTCGACACAGTCCTGCGAGAAAAGGTATGCCGCCTCGGCTGCTTTCTGCGAAACAGAACATGGGCCGGAGGTGTATTGTCCTTGCAGCTTGTTGCAGCCCTTGACAATCCATTCGGGGGCGGCGATGTAACCAATGCGCCAACCGGTCATGGCATAGGCTTTCGACACGCCGTTGACGATAATGGCGCGCTCTTTCATGCCGGGGAACTGTGCGATGCTCTCGTGGCGTCCCACGTAATTGATATGCTCATAGATTTCGTCGGCCAGCACATAGAGTTCGTCATGGCTCAGGATGACTTCGGCCAACGCTTTCAACTCCTCTTTCGAATAGACACTGCCCGTAGGATTGCTGGGCGAGCAGAGGATGACGAGCCGGGTGCGAGGGGTGATGGACTCTTCGAGTTGCCGGGGTGTCATCTTGAAGTTCTGCTCAAAACCGGCATTCACGATGACAGGTTTGCCGCCAGCGAGGAGCACCATCTGCGGATAACTGACCCAGTAGGGTGCGGGGATAATGACCTCGTCGCCCTCGTCGATGAGCGCAAGCACGGTATTGCACACACTCTGCTTGGCACCGTTCGACACAAGAATCTCCGCAGGAGAGTATTCCAGGTTATTCTCGTTTTTCAGCTTCGCAGAGACAGCCTGCCTCAAGTCGATATATCCGGGAACAGGAGAGTATTTAGAATAATTCTGGTCAATGGCTATTTTTGCGGCCTCTTTGATGTGGTCAGGTGTATTGAAATCGGGTTCACCGACGCTCAGGTTAATCACATCAATGCCTCGCGCCTTCATCTCACTGCTTTTTTGCGACATGGCAAGCGTGGCAGACGGTGCGAGGCGGTTCAGGCGTTCAGATAATTTGGGCATAAGCGTAAAATGTCTTAATTGGTTGCAAAAGTAACACAATAATTTGAATTCGCCATCAAAAAAGACTGTTAATTCACAAAAAAATCACATTTTACAAGTGCAGCGTGTGACCCATGCGGTCTTTTTTGGTCATCAGGTAGCGCAGATTATAAGGGTTGGGCGTCACTTCGATGGGCACATTCTCCACGATTTCGAGTCCGTAGGCCTCCAGTCCGACCCGTTTGACGGGGTTGTTGGTGAGCAGACGCATCTTGCGCACGCCAAGGTGGCGGAGCATCTGTGCGCCGCAGCCATAGTCGCGCTCATCGGGTTTGAACCCGAGGTGTACGTTGGCGTCAACGGTGTCGAGTCCCTCCTCTTGCAGTTTATATGCCTCGATTTTGTTCATCAGGCCGATGCCCCTGCCCTCTTGTTGCATATAGATGAGCACGCCGGTGCCCTCCTTTTCTATCATGCGCATGGCTTTGTGCAGTTGCTCGCCGCAGTCGCACCGTTTGCTGCCGAGGATGTCGCCCGTGGAACAGGACGAGTGCACGCGCACCATGACGGGGGTGTCGCCCTCCCATTCGCCCTTGATGAGTGCGAAATGCTCCAGCCCGTTTGCTTTCTGGCGGAAGGGCACGAGTCGGAAATGACCGTATTCAGTGGGCATATCCACTTCGCTGCCCACCTCAATGAGCGACTCTTGGCGCAGGCGGTAGGCAATCATGTCTTTGATGGAGATGAGGCGCATGTCCCACTGGCGGGCCATCTCAGCGAGCTGAGGCAACCGCGCCATCGTGCCATCGTCGTTCATAATCTCCATGAGTGCTGCGGCGGGATAAAGACCGGCCATCCGACAGAGGTCGATGGCGGCCTCGGTGTGTCCGCTGCGGCGCAGCACTCCCTGCTCCTGTGCATAGAGGGGGTTGATATGTCCTGGGCGTCCGAAGGTCTTCGGTGTGGACGCGGGGTCGGCGAGTGCACGGATGGTGGCGGCACGGTCGTGTGCCGACACACCTGTGGCGCACCCTTCAAGTTTGTCGATGGTGACGGTGAAGGGGGTGCCCAGCATCGAGGTGTTGTCTGCCACTTGATGCGGCAGGTCGAGTTCCTCGCACCTTGACATGGTGATGGGGGCGCACAACAGTCCACGTGCGTTTTTGAGCATGAAGTTCACCTTTTCAGGTGTAATCAGTTCAGCGGCGATAATAAGGTCGCCTTCGTTTTCACGGTCTTCATCATCCACGACGATGACGAACTTGCCTTCTTTGAAGTCTTTGACTGCGGCTTCTATGGTATCGAGTTGTATCATATGCTGTTTTTGAATGTTGAATTTTGAATTTTGAATGTTGAATGTTGAATTTTGAATGTTGAATGTTGAATTTTGAATGTTGAATGTTGAGTTGTCGCCTGCGGCGATGAAGAATTATGAATGATGAATTGCCAACTGCGAATTGTGAATCCGCTTCACGATTTTCTTGTTGTTTTTGTGAATGGTTTGCAGGTCTTTGTGCAAGCGGACACGGAAGCGCCACATGCGGAAATAGAAGAACAGTCCCAACGGCACGATGATAAAGGCCATGATGTTGAGCCACCTCCGCTCAAAAGGCCTGGTGTGCGCCTTGACGGCCAGCACGGGATAGTTGGAGAGATGCGAGATGATGTATTTGTCGCGTGTGTTGCCCAGGTCTTCTATCACCGCCTCGAGCTCGTCGCTGATACGCTCAATCTCATTGTCAGGTTGGTATTTGAAGAACACCTTGATGACATTGGGTAGCGACTTCAAGTGATGGTCATGGGCATAAGATTTGATTTCGTCGCTAATGCGCTCGAGTTGTACCACGTCGTTCGCATAGTCGGGGTCATTGATGATGACCTCTTTGCCCATGACGGTACGTTTGAGCCGCAGTCCGAACATACGCATGAACAGGTTGCGGTAAGCATCCATGTTAAACACCGCCGAGTCGTTGTTGGCCTTGTAGGTGACAAACACGGCGAGCGGTGTGAGCACCGCAGTGGCCAGGCCTTTGCCGAAGGCGACGGTCCAGATTCCACTTCGCGCCATGCGGAATCCGGTATTGTCGAGGATATAGAAGACGATAAAGACAAGCACCGACACGATGATAGGCACTCCGAGTCCGCCTCTCCTGATGATGGCTCCGAGTGGTGCTCCGATGAAAAAGAAAATGATGCATGAGAAGGCCAGCGTGAATTTATTGATGGCCTCGATGAGGTGCTGACGAATCCAACTGTCGCCGTCGGAAGTGATCAGACTCTTGTACTCCAACTCGGTGGCCATCTGCTGCACCTTGGCATGGGCGGCATTGACCACGGCACGCTGCTTATCTACATTCAACTGGTTGTAGAGGGTGTCGAACACCACCTCTTTGACGGCGACAGCCACCTCAAGCGTGTCGTCACGGGTGAGGTTATATAAGTCGAAATAAGATGACTTTCCCTCCTTGTAATAAATGCGCCCAATGGAGTCGTACTGCAGTTTGAGAGAGTCCATATCATGGCTGATCTGCGCCAGGCTCTTGGCTTGTGCGCGCTGTCCCATACCGCCGTTGTCGAGGTTGATTTCAGAATCGAAGTCGAGCACGATGTCTTTCTTCCAGAACGTCTCACGCCGGTAAGGCACCGAAGCGCTGTTGCCCAACTCCTGCGACCGCATATTCTCAAACCACTCGCCGCTGTAGAGGGTGAGCATCAAGTGCTTCTTCTCTGCGGTGGTGCGCATGCTGCCTGAGTCGGCCAAAATGATGGCGGCATCCTCATAGCTGCCCGTCATCCGATAAATCATAATACCATAGAGCATTCCTGTTTCCAGGTTCTTCTCCTGCACATAGATATTACATTGGGGGATGCCATCATAGAAAACGCCCTCGGGAATCTCCAACTCCGGACTCTTGTGTTTCATGGCCTCAATGAGCTGCGCCACCTTGTCGTTCGACATCGGGCCGATGTTGTTTTGGAAATAGAACGAGGCACCGGAGATGAGCAGGACGATGAAAGCCAACGGCTTGAGCGTCTGCAAAAGGGAGATGCCTGCCGCTTTGATGGCCGTCAACTCGGAACTTTCGCCGAGATTGCCGAAGGTGATGAGCGAGGAGAGGAGGATGGCAAGGGGAAGGGCTTGCGGCACCATCATGAGCGCCATGTACCAGAATAACTGCGCGAGCACATCGAGTGAGAGCCCTTTGCCGATGAGCACATCGATATATCTCCACACAAACTGCATCATCAGCACGAAGAGAGCGATGAAAAACGTGCCGACGAAGAGCAGTGCAAACTGCTTGAAGATAAGGATATATAACTTTTTAATGCGCAGCATTTCTTTCAAGCGTGAGGATCATCTTTCCGATGTACGCGCCATGTTTCCCGTTTTGGTCCACAGGCACCATGCGCCCGTCTAAGTCTTTGACATAGCGCAGCTCCTCAAAATAAGTATGCGAATGGCCTCCGAGCACAAGGTCGATGCCCCGGCTGCCGGCTATCATCTGTTGGTCATTAGGACCATTGTGCTTGTCCCACCCCAAATGCGAGATGCAAACGACCACATCGCATTTCTTCTTGTGCAACAGAGCCGACATCTCGTTCGCCTTACTGATCGGGTCAAGATAGGTGACGCCCTGGCATTTGCTCAGATCGACCAGTCCCTCCATCATGGGATCGAGCGCGAACACACCAATCTTCAGTCCGTTGCGCTTAATGATGAGGTAAGGTTTGACCAATCCCTCGAGCACAGTGCCTTGAAAGTCGTAGTTGGAACAGACAATGGGGAAGTTGGCCATGCGGAAGAGACGAGCCATATTGTCCAAACCGAAGTCGAACTCATGGTTGCCGATGGTTGAGGCGTCGATGCCCATGCGGTTCATCAGTCCAATCTCCACCTCGCCTTGATAAATCGTGAAGAATGGCGTACCCTGGCAGAAGTCGCCGCTGTCGAAATAGAGCAGGTCGGGATGGGCCAAGCGCTCCTGACGCAGCATCTCAATCCGACGGATAAAACCGCCTTTTCCGGCGATGTCCTTCTCCTTGATATTGACACTCAAGGGGTCGATGCAACTATGTGTGTCGTTGGTGTGCAAGATGACCAACTCTTTCTTCTGTGCCATGGCCACACTCGCCACGACAAGGCACAAAAGGGTGATGATGTATTTCTTAGCCATGTTTTATTCCTCCACAATGATTCGTCCATCGGTGGTGGCACTGACCACCTCACCGTTTTTCATCTTTTCTTGGAAATAACGGATGATGACCTCGCGGTTGAGGTCCTCGTCATGTCCAGGTGTCTTGACATTGGTGGCACTCTTGAACGCCACCATGTCGTCATTGCCCTGTGCCACATAGTCGATAGTGGCAATGCGGTATTCACGGTCGGGGTCGATAGGTTGGCCGCCCACCGTGACGCTCTTCACTTTCTTGTCGGCGGTGATGACCAACCGCACCTCGCGGCTGAGCCCCTCCCCTCCTCTGCTGGCAATCTGACTCATCAGTTCAGACACCTTGCTGCCAGTGAGTGTGACAAAGACGATCTTGTTTTCAAACGGAGCCACCGAAACGACATCACCGATGGTGACATCGCCTTTGGGCAGCGCCGCACGTATTCCACCTATATTATATACGCCGAAGTCGGGATGCTCACCATACTGCTCACCCGCCCACACGAAGATGTCGGGCAACAGGTTGGACAGCGGACTCTCCGGGCGGTAGGCGTCGAGATAGGCATCCGTACGCCCCACCACAGGTTTCATCTGACTATCCACACGTACGCGATATGGAGCCATGAATTGTTCAACCTCGGCGTTCGGCACATCATAGCGGCTGTCAACAGCCACGCGTGTGCGTTCCACCCCGGTGACATGGTATTGCACCGTGCGGCAACCGGTGCAGAGCAGAGCTGCCGCCATCAAAAAGCAGGTGATTGTTCTCTTCATATCAGATTCGTGTAAAGATAAAACATCATTTTGATAAAAAAAGCACTCACGAACCGAAATCCGCAAATGCTTTCACGCCACAGTAGCGGGAGCCGGGATTGAACCGGCGACCTCATGATTATGAATCATGCGCTCTAACCAGCTGAGCTATCCCGCCAACAAATCTTGTTAGCGGGTGCAAAGGTACTACAAAGTTTTTTTTCTGCAAAAAATATTTCATCCTTTTTTCTTTGTTCTCCAATTTTTTTATTATTTTTGTGGCGAAAATGTTGAATACCATTGAAAAGCTTATGGAAAAAAAGAAAATCTATATCGAGCATCCGCTGAAATCGAAGTCGGCCAACATCATTTGGCAGGCCATCAGCACCGAAGGCGGACTTGCAAAATGGATTGCCGACAATGTACAACAGTTTGGCGACACATTCGAGTTTATGTGGGGAGCTCCATGGGCGCACCATGAGACGCGTAAGGCACATATTATAAATAAGGTGAAAAACAAATACATCCAACTGGAGTGGGATGACGAAGATGAACCCGGTGCTTTTTTGGAAATGCGCATGACCAAAAACGACCTCACGGGCGATTATGTGCTCCACATCACCGACTTCGCTTACGATGAGGATGTAGAGTGGTTGCACTCCATTTGGGACCGCAACTTCGAAGCGATGTGGCGCACCATGGGCATTTGACCTTTAGAGGTGGGATTTGGAGGGTCTGCCATTTGAAGAAGGATGCCTTTTTCATAATTATCAGCATGTTTTTTACCGAAAATTTTGTCGGTTCGGAAATTTGTAGTAATTTTGCACCCACTTTCGGCGTAATCGCTGGCAGGAAGAAGAGTAGCCTCGCTATGTTGCGTCGGAATCCATCATTATTTAAACGTTTAAACAACAATGGATTTAATTAAAGTTGCTGAAGAAGCATTCGCAACCCCGAAACGAGAGAAAAACGACAATTTCAAACCGGGTGACACCGTGACTGTCGCTTACAAGATTATCGAGGGCACCAAAGAGCGTATCCAGCTCTATCGTGGTGTGGTGATTCGTATTTCGGGACACGGTGACAAAAAGCGTTTCACCGTGCGTAAGATGTCTGGCACCGTAGGTGTGGAGCGTATCTTCCCCTTAGAGTCGCCCAACATTGATTCTATCACCGTCAACAAGTACGGAAAGGTGCGTCGCGCTAAGTTGTACTACCTGCGCAACCTCACTGGTAAGAAGGCACGCATCAAGGAACGCCGCGGTCCGAGACCCGTTGAATAATCCGACCAAGAATTAGTGCTCTCCCCGAAAATGGGGAGAGCATTTTTTTTGCACTTTTTCAAAATGAAAATGAATTATACGTATACATTTTCGGCATGACCTCAAATTTCATACTACTTTTGCAATTGCTTAACAGAACACAGTAGCATGTGTGACTACTCACAGTTGAACAACCTTATCGCAATGACCATGAACGACTACAAAAACCAATCCGCAAGAGCGCCCTGCTTTCTAAAAAGCTGTTAAAAAACTGAATTTTTGAAGAGTTATGACTATATAATTATGTGACAGCGCTGACACTGAGACGCATGTAACACTTACCTGACAAGATGTCAACACATGACAAGCTGGACAAAATTGCGTTATTTTTACACGAAAATGCCTTATTTGTGTAATTTTTACGCAAAATCTTGACGGAAACGGCGGTTTGGCACGCCATTTGCAGCGTGATTATTACGCAAGAAAGAAAAAAATGCGGCACCACCTTCATTTTTTTCTTCCAAAACACTCAGTGTAATAGTAGCATATTACTACCGCCCCGTTCAAGAGGGCAAGCGATCTTTGACTTATGGGCACAATTACAGTCTTCCACAAGGACAAAACCACACTGGCAGTTTGATATTCCCTTCATTGGGCTCTTTGATTGACATTTTATTTGTCTCTATTCTAAGGGGGACACCCCTGACAACTATTAAAAACAAAAAACAATGAGTATGTTCGACAAGAGCATATCACCTGAAAGAACTTGAATACTCTCTAATCCATACAACTACGTAAATCCTTAAAAATTAAACATTTATCATATGAGTAAAGATTTTCCGTTTGAACTTGACCTTGATGACGAACTTGATGATGATTTTGGAGAACTTGATGATGAAGATGAGGGCAACAACCAGCCACAAAACAAAACTATGATTACTATTCATTCTGACAAATGGACAATCGTTGATGCGTTTAACACCATCAATGAAGAACTGCCCAAAAGTCAATTAGGCAGAGAACTATATGTAAGATGCGCCGAGGCGTTTGATTTCCTTTCAAATCTACTCGGATTCAACGCTGTGCAATGTGTGATTTTAGCGATGCTCGTAGAAAACGGACAGCCGATGTCTTTCCGCCAGATGGGCAAGGTGTTAGGTCTTTCACGTCTCTCGATGATGACACATTACAACGATCTTGAAGAACTCTTTCAAGCGAGATGGGTGGCCCATCGTGGGGCGAAGGAGTCGGATGGAATATATGAGGGCTATTGTTTGGAAAGAGGTGTCGTGACTGCCATACGCGAGAACAGAGTTTTTACTCCTGAGACGTTAGCATGCGCTGACACACAGGAATTTGTAGAGAAATTAGCCGCACATGTTGAAGCCGGATACAAGGATGATGGACGGGTGTTCAACGATGATAAACTCTGGATGATGGATTTTGTCAATGCGAACAAAGACTTGGAGGTCTGCAAACTGGCTTTAAGTCTTGGAGATATCAACAGCGTGGCACTGCTCATGCTCGTCATCGCTGACTATTGCAACTTCAGTGGAGATAAAGAAGGCATAGGGCCTAACGACGTTCAGCTCGTATATCCTCCCAGAACTACGACAGGATTTCGTCAGGTGGTGGCAAAAATGCAAAACGGAACACATGAATTGTTCCTGAAAGGTCTTATCGAGCACAAGTGCGAAGACGGCATGGCCGACTGCAACACGTATGTGGCGACAGCGCATCTGAAAGAGGATATACTCTCGGGGTTCACCCCTATAGATTGCTCTTCCGCTCAAATGCCCATGATGAACGGCATGAAAGCGAGCAAGGATATCGTTCCAAAAGCGCTCTATTATAATGAGGCAGAAGGGGAACAAGTGAAGCGCCTGCAAAAACTACTTTCACAAGAGCAGTTGCCCATCGTGCAACAGAGGCTGAAAGAGAAAGGTATGCGCACGGGGGTGTGTATCTTGATGCACGGTGCCCCAGGAACGGGTAAAACTGCCACGGCCTACGAACTGGCCAGGCAGACCGGTCGCGATATCATTCAGGTGCAAGTCACTGATTTCAAAGATAAGTTTGTCGGTGAGTCTGAGGCAAAACTAAAGAAGATTTTCAACCATTACCGCATCTGTTGCCGAAACAGCAAGGCGATTCCTATTCTGTTGCTGAACGAAGGGGACGCCATCCTTTCGAAGCGAACAACGAATGTGGAGAGGAGCGTGGATCAAATGGCAAATTCTTTGCAAAACATCCTCCTTGAGGAGATGGAAAATCTTGAGGGCATCATGATTGTCACAACGAACATGACCACTAACCTTGACAGCGCTTTTGAAAGAAGGTTTATCTTCAAGGTTCAGTTTGAAAAACCCTGCAAGGAAGTCAAGGCTCTCATTTGGAAATCGATGATTGAAGGGCTGAACGATGAGGACTCGATGGAATTGGCAGAGATGTTTGACATCTCCGGCGGCGAAATAGAGAACATCGCAAGGAAAACAATCATGGAATACGCAATGACAGGCAATGAGCCTGACGTGAGAAGTATTAAGGCGTTCGCGAAAGAAGAAAAGCTCAAGACGAACACAAGACCTGTGGTCGGGTTCAAAACGAGCAAATAACAGCGGCCTTCGGCCTAAGAAGTTAAAGGACAGATGTGTCCAATCACAAGTAGCAGGACGCTTGTCCTTTAACTTCCCCAGTATATTTCAAAAAAACCTTTATCCAATAATGAGAATAAATAGCACACAAGCCATTAACAACAGCGTCTTGTACGGTTTATCTTATGGAAGAGAAATCGGAGAAATTTTAAACAACTTCCTAAAGATGAAAATGGAAAATGACCTTGGTGTGGCGAGACCGTTGGTCACCAAGTCACCAAGCATTTCAGATATCAAAATCAACCTTTTAGGAAATGGCGTCATCGACGAGAAGGATTTCGGCATCAAATTGGACGATTCACAACAAATCCCCGTACCGCAGCTCGTCGTGCACATAGCACCGGATATGTCTCTGACCGTTGAAAGAGAGAATGGAAAACTCACGGCCAAATTGAATGGCTACAAAAACACGACGATCAGTTTGCTTGGCCATAGTGCTGAGGCCATCGCAATGTGGATCATCCGCCAGAAGCAGAACTACGAATCACTAATGGAAGAATGGCAAGCTGTATTGAAGAAAGAAGCGAAGAAGATAAAGGGCGACCGCATGGCCATGCTGGCCATCAAAGCCATCTTCAAAGAGGCAATGAAGGGGTATCCGCATATTCATTATGAGTTCATTGAACAGAAAAGACGGGTGTGCATTCGAGTCAAGCTGCCCAACAGCAGATTAGGTGTTTACATCTATGCATGGTGGGGGTCGTATAAGGAAACGTTGCCCCAACAAATTGAAGACCTCAAGGCTTTGGTCAACATACACAGGAAAACATCTTTAAAAGATTTCTACATACCACGCAAATAACACGCGCTCTTCAACCGCTTAAGAAACCTCATCGGCCGAAGCCGATTACTTCCCTCATTTTTTAACTACTAAAAGAACCATTACAAATCTTCAAATTCAAAAAATATGGCAGTAACAATTAACGTAACAGAACTGAAAGAAACACTCGGTTTAACCCCGTCCACACACAACATCATGCTTGTCGGCAAACATGGCATAGGAAAATCGGAAATCCTCACCGAATATTTTCAGAAAGAGGGTGTAAAGGTCGTGACACTCTTTCTGGGGCAGATGTCCGACCCGGGCGACATCATCGGTCTGCCTTCAAAAATAGAAACCAAAGACGCCAACGGCAACGTGACGTCGCAAACTGACTTCACACCACCCTACTGGTTCCCTGTTGACGGCACACCTATCGTGCTCTTTCTTGACGAGCTCAACCGCGCAAGGCCAGAAATCCTACAGACGGTGATGGATTTGACCCTCAACCGCAAACTTGCAGGAAAAGCGCTACCCGAGGGGAGCCGTGTCATCGCAGCCGTAAACGATGGCGACGAGTATCAGTTGACCGACCTGGACCCGGCCCTCGTCTCAAGGTTCAACATCTACGAGTTCAGACCATCTGTGGAAGAATGGCTGAACTGGGCAGTCGCAAACCGATTGGATGAGCGTGTCATCAATTTCATTCAAGACAACCCCACCTGGCTTGACGGTGACGACGGAGAGAAAAAGAAACATGATTATCAGGGACTTGACAAGAGCGCTGACCGCCGTGCATGGAAAAAGGTGTCGGACATCATGCTTCAGGTGGAAAACATCAAAGATATTCACAAGCGAATCATTTCCGGCATCGTAGGCCCCGGCGCCGCTGCAGCCTTCATCCGCAATGTTCTGCAAAGCAATGCCATTTCGGGCAAAGACCTTCTTTTGAAGTATGACAAGACCATCAATACGGTCAAGGATTATCAACTTCACGAATTTGCAATTCTCAATGAATCGGTGTTCCGTTTCCTGGAGCACGCGAAACTGGATGAGCGCCAAAAGAAACTTGCAGGAAAGAATCTGCGTCAATACATCGATTGGCTTCGAACGAACAAGAAGAAGGAGGCCCTCGCCAACTTCACCAGCATCTTTGAGAGAGGCACGTACAACGAGGCTATCGTGTTCATGGTGGTGAATGCAAGCGAGGTGTACGATATGCTGAACGAATTTGTGGAGAAGTTATAAAGAGGTCGGTCTGTGCCCGATAAACCGGGAAAAACTCGCTTTTATCGGGCATCAGACAGGCCACTGCTACGATTGATTTCAAACAAAACCGAAGAATTTAACATCAATGAAAGAACGCATATCACAAATAACACAACACTGGTTTCTTAGCGAAGAGGCGTTGTTCATGACCTTCTGCACCCATCGCGTGGCAGAGTACTCAGGCATGAAATCGCCTTTGCGGGTAGGAAAAGGGGTGATAGAGGTCAATCCGGACCTCTGCGCCGACATGACCGACAAGGAATTGGAGGAGCGCTTACGAGTAGAAGTCATACGGATACTGCTGAAGCACCCCTATGAACGACAGCCCGAAGGATGCGGCAACATTGCCCGTGCCCTTGGCAGCAACTGTGTCATCGGCGATTCATATTCGCTCACTCGGATGACGATTGAGCACCCCGAAGACTTTCATCTTCCGAAAAACGGCCATTATGAATACTATGCCCGTATGATACAGAAGATGCTGAAACCATCCGATGGCAACAACGGGGCGGCTGATGAGTCTTTGGGAGATTTGGCTCAAAATTGGGAACAAGACGAACTCATGGCCGCCCAGATCAATGAGACCATCAAAAACGTGAATTCATGGGGCTCATTGCCAGGCAACCTCGTCGAGCAGATTGTCGCATCAACAAAAGCCCGCATCGACTACCGCAAAGTGCTGGCGGGATTCAGGGCGTCTGTCCTGTCGCAAGCACGCAGACTTACGCGTATGCGCCCCAATCGCCGTGCCGGTTTCGAGGCCATGGGCAGCCAGTATGATTTTACCACCAGCCTGATTATCGGCGTAGATGTCAGTGGTAGCATCAGCAAGGAAGACCTCCAGAATTTTTATACAACCATCAACCGCTTTTTCCAATACGGCATACAACAGATTGACGTTGTGCAGTTCGACACGGAACTCGGTGATGTGGTGACCCTCTCAAAAGCAGCCGAGAGCATCCAGATAACAGGACGGGGCGGCACCTGTTTCCAACCCTTCATCAACTTTGTGGCTAATCATCCGAATTACGACGGCGCCATCATTTATACCGATGGTTATGCGATGCAGCCGACCATTCCACCGTCTATGCGCGTTCCGTTGTGCTGGATATTGCGTTCTGAGGAGGAATTGAAACAACACGAGGATTGGATGCGTCAAAGCGGAAGAGTATGTGTAATAGAAAACAACAGCTGAACAATATGATTAAAGAATTCGAAGAAAACGTCAAGAAGTTGCTCCATAAGATAACAACCAAGCAGGACACCCAAAAGCACACCGCAGCCGAACTGCTCGATCTGTTGATGTGCAAGGTGACACTACCTGTCAAGACGACTTGGGAGGACGACAGCCTGAAGATGGTCTATTACAATGTGTCATTAGACATCAAGAACGACCTTTCGTCGATGACCATCTCGTACAACAAGGATTATATGGTCGATTTTCGCCAGTTAGCGCATTGCGACTTACACCAACTGGCGGATTTCATCCTCGCGCTGGAGCGTGACATTCCCAAATGGAAACATATATGGGTTGCGGATGACAAGTTGCGAAAAGAGAGGGCCAAAATCGAGGAACGGCGTAAAACGGCCAAACGCGAAATCCGCCTTGCATGGACCACCTGCGAAGGCCGTGTGACCGAGGAGATGGAGCAGGACTTCCGTATTCGTTTCTATAACATCAAAGCATTGGAATTGATGTTGAACAACGACATTCCTTTTTGGAAAAACAAGAAGACAGAGGCAGAGATACTCGACCAATGCAATCTGTATCACATCGATCCTCCGATGGAACAGTGGTTTGACGAGTGGACGGCCTTCTCCGATGAGTGCCAGAAAGAGAAAAACGAGCGGGAGCGCAAACGTGAGGAGTATCTAAACCACCTCATGAAGATACACCATCTCATCAACATCAAGTTACTGAAAATCAATGCCCTCATCAAGACAATAGAACTTCACCCTTCTCTCTCTGTATCCACCGATAAACAATTTTTTGAAGACAAAGGGACAAAATACGGTTCTTATCACATCAAGATAAAGGTCAATGGCGCTCCTGTGTTATTCAGTGTCAAATACGACCACATGGATGCCTGTATGGGAAAAATCATCGAGAGCATCAAAAAGACCAACGACCTGATGCCAGCTCTTCAGCGGACACTCATCAAAGACACCATGCGTCATTTCGTGCATGTTGATAGCACTGTCGGTTATTACGGACCAGTGAAGAACCCTCTTCGTATCGTGGAAAGAACGGAGGCGTATAGCAGACCCATCACGTTCAAAGACTTGGACTCATGTAAGGTCATCGACCGTATCAACGTCATTTTCAACGAATTGCAGAGTTTTATAACGGATGGAGGGGTTGCGGCGTAATAAAGCACCGTTTGCGCTAATTGACAAGAAAATACGGTAAAACAAATTTCTTTACCCAACAGGCCTAAGATGTCGGTTTTTTTATGTAATTTTGCAACCTCAATTGACAGTAAGGTAAAAAGACATGAAAGAATTAGCTTTAAAGTACGGATGCAATCCGAACCAGAAGCCGTCGCGCATCTTCATGACCGACGGCGAGTTGCCCATCGAAGTGTTGAACGGACGACCAGGTTACATCAACTTCCTCGACGCACTGAACAGCTGGCAGTTGGTGAGCGAGTTGAAAGCTGCCACAGGCCTGCCCTCTGCCGCCTCGTTCAAACATGTGTCGCCCGCCGGTGCCGCTGTTGGTCTGCCCCTGAGCGACACGCTCAAAAAGATATACTTCGTAGAAGATATCGACATCGACGACTCACCTGTCGCCTGCGCCTATGCCCGTGCACGTGGTGCCGACCGCATGAGTTCATACGGCGATTTCATCGCACTGAGCGACACCTGCGACCGTGCCACAGCATTGCTCATCAAACGCGAGGTGAGCGACGGTGTCATTGCTCCCGATTACACCCCTGAAGCACTTGACATCCTGCGCGAGAAACGCAAAGGCACCTATAATGTCATCAAAATAGACCCCGACTATCGCCCTGAACCCATTGAGCGAAAGCAAGTGTTCGGCATCACGTTCGAACAGGGACGCAACGAGATACGGCTCGACGACCCAGCGCTCTTCGAGAATATCCCCACCGCCAACAAAACATTCACCGACGATGCCCGCCGCGACCTCATCATCGCTCTGATTACATTGAAATACACGCAGAGCAACTCGGTGTGCTATGTGAAAGACGGTCAGGCTATCGGCATCGGTGCAGGACAGCAGAGCCGCATCCACTGCACCCGGCTGGCCGGCAACAAAGCCGATATCTGGTGGCTCCGCCAGCACCCGAAAGTGATGAACCTGCCGTTTGTGGAGAAGATACGCCGCGCCGATCGCGATAACACCATCGATGTGTATATCAGCGAGGATCACGACGACGTGTTGGCCGACGGCATCTGGCAGCAGTTCTTCACAGAAAAGCCTGAGGTGCTCACCATGGAAGAGAAGAAAGCATGGATTGCACAGAACACGAAGGTGGCTTTGGGCAGCGACGCCTTCTTCCCCTTCGGCGACAACATCGAGCGCGCGCACAAGAGCGGCGTGGAATATATTGCCCAAGCGGGCGGCAGCGTCCGCGACGACCATGTCATCGCCACTTGCGACAAATACGGCATCGCCATGGCATTCACCGGTGTCAGACTGTTCCATCATTAATAGAGGTGAGAAGTAAGAGGTAAGAGGTGAGAGGTAAGAGTATAGTTTTCCAATCACGATAACTAATGTCTAAACTCCCAAACTCCTAAACTCCCAAACTCCTAAACTCCTCAAACTCCTAAACTCCCCAAAAGAACCCTAAACCCTCAACCCTCAACCCTCAACCCTAAACCCTCAACCCTAAACCTTATAATCAATATGGACATCGACGAAATCATAGCAGGGGGCGGTCCCGTGTTTCGACCGGCTAAAAACGGCAACCGCGACGAGGACAAGGTGAAGACCAAAGCCAAGAAGAAAAAATACATCACGGGAGCACACGGCAGCGGCAGCGCACGGCAAAAGGCGAAATACCGCGCCAATCGCGCTAAACGGTCGAAACGGTAACACTAAACCAATAAGATTCCCGAGAAGATGCGCCCCGACTGTACACCGAGGCGGCGTGCGGAGAAGAAACGGTCGCACGCATCATAGGTGCAAATGCCTGACTGATGGATTTGCGAAGATGGCACACCGACAACTGTTAGTTGCAACTGATTGCACAGCGGCAGGTCGATGTGCCATTTTGCATATCTGCGGGCGATGGCAGACATATCAAAACCAGCATCAGCAAACATCTGATACACCTCTTCGCCCACCTCAAAGTTTTTCATTGATATACCCGGACCGATGACAGCACACAAGTGCACGGGGTCGGTATGAAAAGTCATTTGCATCGCCCCGACTGCCTTCTCGGCGATGCGTGCCACGGTGCCGCGCCATCCGGCGTGCACGGCGCACACGGCATGATGCTCCTGATCATAGAGCAAGACGGGTATGCAGTCGGCGGTAGACACACCTACGCACACATCATGAAGTTGTGTCATGACGGCATCCACGCCTTCAAGGGTGGTGGCTTGAGCATCGGCCGACAGAGAGAAAAAAGCATCGTCTATCAGCCGTACTTCGGTGCCATGTGTCTGGTGCGGGAAGACCAAACGGTCATCATCCACCCCGACGGTCTGGCAGAATAGACCACGATTGCGGCGAACGGCCTCCGGGTCGTCGCCGCAATAACGGTTGATGTTGAAGTCGGCATAGTGCCCCTGACCGACGCCCGCCCCGTGGCGCAGGGTGCTGAATGCCATCACACCCTCACCCATCTCATAGCGGAGCAGAGCGACAGACGGCGTGTCATTTGTCTTCGTCGTCATCATCGTATTCGTACTCAAAGTCATCAAGGTCTTCCACGTCCTCAACTTCGACATATTCGATATCACCATCCTCACCCTCGGCTTGCAGTTCAGCGGCGAAGACCGACATATCCTTGTCGCGGTGAACAAGCGTGTCTTCAGCGGTGATGCTCTGCAGTTTATTGCTCTCGCTGTTGAGTTCACGCCACAACACATCTTTCAACTCTTCCAATCCATACCCGGTCACCGAAGAGATGAAGACGACGGGCAGGTCTTGCGGAACCGTCTCGCGCAGCATCTCGATGAGCTCATCGTCGAGCAGGTCGCATTTCGTGACGGCCAACACCCTGTGTTTATCAAGCATCTCAGGGTTGAAGTTGCGCAACTCGCCCAACAGCACTTCATATTCATGGAGGATATCATCGGTGTCGCCCGGCACCATGAACAGCAACAGTGAGTTGCGCTCAATATGACGGAGGAATCGCAATCCGAGTCCCTTGCCTTCCGACGCGCCCTCGATGATGCCGGGAATATCGGCCATGACAAACGACTGGCGGTCGCGATATCCCACGATACCCAAAGAGGGTTCGAGCGTGGTGAAGGGATAATTTGCGATTTTAGGTCTTGCACTCGACAGCGATGAGAGCAGCGTGCTCTTGCCTGCATTGGGGAACCCCACGAGACCGACATCAGCCAACAGCTTGAGTTCAAGAATAATGGTCATCTCCTGCATCGGCTCGCCTGGTTGTGCGAAACGAGGCGCCTGGTTGGTCGCTGAGCGGAACTGGAAGTTGCCCAGTCCGCCTCTGCCACCCTTCAGCAGCACCACCTCCTGGCCGTCGGTCGTCACATCACAGATATACTTACCCGTTTCGGCATCATACACCACCGTGCCACAAGGCACGTCGATATATTGGTTCTTCCCTTTCGTGCCATGGCATTTGTCGCGCCCGCCGTTACCCCCGTGTTCGGCAAACACATGCCGTTGGTATTTCAGGTGCAGGAGCGTCCAAAAGTTATGGTTGCCACGCAGGATGACACTGCCACCATCGCCACCGTCGCCACCGTCAGGCCCGCCGTTGGGGTTGTATTTCACATGACGCAGGTGCATAGAACCTCTGCCGCCCTTACCAGAGCGGCAGTATATTTTCACATAATCTACGAAATTGGATTCCACGGTGATAGGGGTAAGGGGTAAGGGGTAAGGGGTTAGAGGTATGAAGTAAGAGGTATGTGATGAACCTATCTTATAGTTCGTCAACCACCTGACAGATGTCGGCGAAGATACGGTCGAGGGTACCAAGACCGTTGATATGACGGTGCAGGCCTTCCTTCTCGTACCACTCGATGAGGGGGGCCGTTTGACTGTGATAGACCGCCAGACGTTTGCGGATGGTTTCTTCATTGTCGTCCGACCGTCCGCTCTCCTGTCCCCGTTTGATGAGTCGTGTCATCAACTCGTCTTCAGGTACATCGAGTTCAATCATCGCCGCGATGGCATGTCCGCGCTCAGCGAGCATCGCCTTCAGCGCCTCTGCCTGCGGAATGGTGCGGGGGAATCCGTCGAAGATGACGCCGGCATGGTCGCTTCCGAAGGTATCATAGACCGAAGCGAGGATGCTGACCATCAGTTCATCGGGTATGAGTTGTCCCTTATCAATAAACTCCTTGGCGGTTTTGCCCAATTCAGAGCCTGCCTTGATTTCACTTCTTAGCACATCGCCGGTAGAGATGTGGTTCAGTCCATATTTCTCTATCAACAAGTCGCTCTGAGTTCCTTTTCCCGAGCCCGGAGCACCAAAAATGACAATATTTTTCATGAGGTTGTGAGGTTTTGAGAATTTTTAGTTTCGCATTCGCTCAACTTACGAAAGTTGAGACTGATGTATTACTATTCAGATACCAGTGTGTAAATATCTTTGAGGTTGCGGCCCTGCTGGTCGTAGTCGAGACCATAGCCGAGGATGAAGTCATTGGGGATGCGCATCGCCACATATTCTATGTCGAGCGGCACCTTCAGCTTCTCGGGTTTGAGCAACAACGTGCAGATATGCACCGACTCAGGGTTGCGTGTGCCGAGCGTCTCAATCATGCGTTTGATGGTGAGTCCCGACTCCACGATGTCTTCCACGATAACGATGGTACGGCCGGTGAGGTCTTCGTTGATGCCAATGACCTCGGTGACTTTGCCTGTAGACGTGGTGCCTTGATAGGACGCCAGTTTTACGAACGAGATTTCGCAGGGGATGGTGATTCTGCGCATCAGGTCTGCCGCAAAGATGAAGGAGCCGTTGAGCACAGCAAGCAGCAAAGGATTCTTCCCTGCCATATCCTGGTTGATGCGCTCCGCCACTTCGTCAATGTGTTTCATAATCTCCGCTTCGGGGATGGAGATTTTGAATGTCTTGTCTTTAATTGTTACAGTATCCATAGCTTGTTCAATTAATTTGCGCAAATTTACAAATTTTCCTCGATATAATGGCTATCAGTTGACATTTTTTTTGTAATTTTGCGCCCGTATGAAACTATTTACCGCTGCTCAATTACGTGAGCTTGACCAATACACTATTGAGAATGAGCCAGTTAAGTCGATAGACTTAATGGAGCGTGCTGCAAAAGCCATTACGCGTGCCATCACTGAAGAATGGGACGCCAAGACTCCCGTCGTGGTTTTCGCCGGTCCGGGTAACAACGGCGGCGATGCATTAGCCGTGGCTCGTTTATTGCATGATGAAGGGTATCATGTGTCGGTCTATTTATTCAACATTTACAACAATCTGTCGGCTGACTGCACATTGAACCGCGACCGTCTGCAAGGTCATGTTGACTCGTTTGTGGAGGTGTCGAAAGAGTTTGACCCGCCGCAGTTAGAGGCTGACATGTTGGTAATCGACGGATTGTTCGGCACGGGGCTGAATAAACCGCTGTCTGGCGGTTTCGCCTCGCTGGTGAAATATATCAACCAATCGCCATCGAAAATCGTCAGCATTGATATCCCTTCGGGATTGATGTGCGAGGACAACAGCAATAACATCCATGCGAATATCGTTCGCGCCTACAAGACACTGACCATCCAGTTGCGCAAAATCTCATTCCTTTTTGCCGACACCCAGCAATATATCGGTAAGTTGCGCATCCTGAATATCGGCTTGTCGCAGAAATATATGCAAGAGGCGAAGACGCAATTCACGATGTTTGGAATCGAGGATGCCAAAGCCTTGTTGATGGAGCGCGACGACTACTGCCATAAGGGCAGCATGGGTCATGCGATGCTGATTGCCGGCAGTTATGGCATGTCGGGCGCAGCGATTCTGGCCGCCCGTGCCTGTCTGCGTGCCGGCGCAGGTAAGTTGACCGTGGTGACACCGCGCAGCAACTACGCCGTGATGCAGACCTCCATACCTGAAGCGATTTTGAAGTTAGACAACGACAGCAACCGTTTCACCGAGTCGGTCGATACCTCCGAATGTGATGCGCTGGGCATCGGTCCGGGACTGGGCACCATCGAAGAGACCGCCATCGCACTGATTGGCCAGTTGCGCCGCACAAAAGCCCCCATCGTTGCCGATGCCGACGCTCTCAACATTCTGGCGAGCCATCGCGCATGGATGCAGCAGTTGCCCAAGGAGATTATCCTCACACCCCATCCCAAAGAGCTGGAGCGTTTGGACGGCAACCGCTATAGCAGTGATTATGAATTGTTCTCCAAGGGCCGTGAACTGTCGCGCCAATTGCAGGCCTACGTTCTGTTGAAGGGACACCACAGTGCGCTTTGCATACCCAATGGCGATGTGGTGTTCAACACGACAGGCAATTCGGGCATGGCCACGGCCGGCAGCGGCGATGTGCTCACGGGTATCATCACGGGACTGTTGGCCCGCGGTTATCAGCAAGCCGATGCTTGTAAACTGGGTATGTTCCTGCACGGACTGGCAGGTGACCTGGCTGCCATCGACTTAGGCAAAGAGAGTCTGATGGCCAGCGACATCATCCGCTATCTGCCTAAGGCGTTCTTGCAACTGGCCTGACAGGAGTAAGGATAAAGAACAGGGGGCAAGAGATTCGTCGTCACAGACGAGACTCTTGCCCCCTGATATTTCCCAAAGGTATTAACCTGCCCCAAAAGGGTTAGTTCCGGTTCATCTCTATCGACTCGGTAGCACCGTTTTGGCCGTAGAAGACGAAGACGAGCTTCGACTCGTAGGGGAACTCATTGGTGTTGATGTTCACCGTCTGCTTTCCATTGCAGGTGATGACAGAGAGGGTCTGTCCGGAATAACTGACCACCTCAACCTTCTCTAACGGGCTGTTGGCCTGTGCGAAAAGGATGCCTTGGTCGTCGATGCCGGCCGTGACATCAATCGTGGGACGGCTGACAGGGTTGATGACCTCCACGCGGTGGTCGGTGACCTCATATCCTAAAGCCTGCAACATCTTGACGGCATAGCGCTGGCCCAACTCACGATAACCATCGGCGGTGAAATGCAAATGGTCGGGACCGGCCTCGCACCCTTTCGACGATACCACGTAGAACTGTTGCGACATGCTCGGCAAGCGGTTGATGGTGGGGTTGGCATGCGCACAAATGCCTTGTTGGTCTTCGCCCACAGCCTCGCCGGCAATGAGAGGTACCTTGACGGGGTCAAGGTCGAGGTCATTGATGATGTCGTCATAAATCTTTTTCACCTTACGCAGCCACTCGTCATTATACGCGTCGGTCTCGCCCTGGTGCAAGAGAATGCCACGGATGTCGCCCTCTTCCTGAGCAGCCTCGGCCAGTTGAATGAGCCGCTGGTAGGGATTGCCATCGTAAGCGGCAATCTCGCGTTTCATCCAATCCTCCTTCACATTAGCCACATACTGGCGGCAGTTGTTCTTATCGAAGAGGTCGATGCCGCAACCGTCCACGGCGATGTGGATGACACCCACGCGGGCTTTCTCGGGCAGGTTCTCAAGCAAGGTGCGCCCGAAGAAATCCACGAGCGATAGTTTGGTGTCCTGCCGGCAAAGTGGCGGCACGGCCTTTCGCCACTGTCCGAGTTTTCTGTCCTTCCCGTTAACAGCCGAGAGACTGAGAAAGCGGTCGCTGATGTTTTGTTTGTCGGCCTTGGTGATTTCACCCTGCCCTACCATATTTGACTGTCCGATGCAAAGGAAAATGTAGAAATTCTCGTCTTGTGCGGCGAGGTTCATCGAGGTGGTCATCATGAATAATAATGCAAATAGTTTCTTGAGTAATTTCATAGACTTCATGGGTTAGATGATTACTTCGTGTGCAAACTTACACAAAAAAAATGATTTCGACATCTTTTTTCAGAAAAAAATGACAGCATCACCGAAATAAAAGAAATCGGGTGACCTCTCCCGTGAGAAAAGTCACCCGACATGTCGAATCAACAAGTTGATTTACTCAGCCAGTTTGCCGTCTGAGCCGAGCACGTCGATGATCTTGTGCTTGTACATCTTCTCCATCTCGTCGCGGGCGGGACCGCAGTACTTACGCGGGTCGAACTCTCCGGGTTTGTCGTGCAGCACCTTGCGCACAGCGGCGGTGAAGGCCAGACGAGAGTCGGAGTCGATATTGATCTTGCAGACAGCGCTCTTCGAAGCCTTGCGCAGCTGCTCCTCGGGGATACCCACTGCATCAGGCAGTTTGCCGCCGTACTCGTTGATGATATCCACATACTCCTGAGGCACAGAAGAAGAGCCGTGAAGCACGATGGGGAATCCGGGCAGTTTCTCCATCACAGCGTCGAGCACGTCGAAAGCCAATGGCGGGGGCACGAGCTTGCCGGTCTTCGGGTCGCGTGTGCACTGCTCGGGAGTGAACTTATAAGCACCGTGGCTGGTACCGATAGAGATAGCGAGCGAGTCGCATCCGGTACGTGTGGCGAAGTCGATCACCTCTTCGGGTTTGGTGTAGTGCGACTCAGCGGCCACCACGTCGTCTTCGACGCCAGCGAGCACGCCAAGCTCAGCCTCGACGGTGACGTCGAACTGATGTGCGTATTCCACCACTTTCTTGGTGAGGGCGATATTCTCTTCGTAGGGCAGAGCCGAACCGTCGATCATGACCGACGAGAAACCGTAGTCGATGCAGCTCTTGCAGGTCTCGAAGCTGTCGCCATGGTCGAGGTGCAGGGCGATTTCAGGATGCTTGCAACCCAGTTCCTTGGCATATTCCACAGCGCCCTGAGCCATATAGCGCAGCAGGGTGGCGTTGGCATAGTTGCGTGCGCCTTTCGACACTTGCAGGATGACGGGGCTCTTCAGGTCGCTGGAGGCTTTGATGATAGCCTGCAGCTGCTCCATGTTGTTGAAGTTGAATGCCGGGATGGCATAACCACCGGTAATAGCACGGGCGAACATCTCCTTTGTGTTCACCAGGCCGAGGGTTTTGTAATCTACCATAGTTGTAAAAAATAAAAATATGTTTGATGAATGATGTAAACCATGTTTTTCCGTTTCGGATGCAAAGTTAGTAATTTTCCGCATCTTTTCAAAAGATTATGCTCGATTTTTCACGTCATAGCATGTGAAAAAACATGATATCACCAGTGTATGAGATTGTAAGTGCCGTTTTGCTATCTGTGTTTGACATTTGGAAGACAAATCATTTTCTTTCTGCAGAAAAAACGCCAAAAAGGACATCTATCCCCCAAAAAGGTAAAAAAAATTTTCATTCCAACTATAGATTGAAAAAAAACACGTAACTTTGCACCGTTTTTTAAAATCAAGCAATAACACCAACTCAATTTTCCTTATTTACAGAGTAATCACATTTTATATCAACAATTATGACGAAAAAAATTATTGCATGTGTGGCGGTCGCCATGATGACCACATTGAGTGTCAACGCTCAGGCATTTGAAAACAAGCACGAGATTTCCATATCGTATGGTCAACTGGCCAATTCCGATTGGATGAACATTTTCGAAGACATCTTAACGGTGCCTTTCCAAGGTGCTAAGCGCGAGAACGAGACATACTATGGCCCTATTGGTGTGGAATACCTCTACCGTCTGGATAAAACGGTCAGCGTGGGCGGATTGGCCGTTTACGGGCACAGAGGCTACGACCTTTACGAAAAAGATGTCAATAGAGGAAAGATGACGAACGACTACATCACGCTGATGCCTGCGGTGAAATTCACCTGGAAGAACGGCAGCTATTATGGCGTTTATTCAAAATTGGCCGCCGGTGTCACTTATCGTATGGAGAAGAGTGATGATATCGACTACGATGAAAAGCACTTACACTTCAACTGGCAAGTCACACTCCTTGGTGCCGAATTCGGCTCTTCCCGTTTCCGTGGTTTCGTTGATTTAGGCTTCGGTGAGCAAGGTGTCTTAAGCGCTGGTCTGCGCTATAAGTTCTGATACTTCTCGACCGAAATAAGATAAAGAAGAGAGCAGTACCGCTTGGCACTGCTCTCTTTCTTTTATGTGATGAGTTGAACAACCTTCTTATTTCTCGTCGGTGTCAATGCACTTCCAAACCACAGCAGCTAAGGCACCGCCAATGAACGGACCCACGATGAACACCCAGAGGTCGGTCAGTGCTTTACCGCCTTCGAAGATAGCCGGGCCGATGGAACGTGCGGGGTTGACCGATGTGCCGGTGAAATTGATGCCCACGAGGTGGATGAGAATCAGGCTCAGACCGATGGCCAGACCAGCGAAGTTGTTGGTTGCACCATTGGTACGGGCAGTAGCGCCGAGCACCACCATCACGAAGATGAAGGTCAACACAATCTCAACAATCAGGCCGTTGGTGGTACCGGCTGCGCAAGCATTGGCACCTGTGTGGTGAGCACCCGCTCCCATGACAATAGAGCCTTCGGGCACGGTAGAAACGATGCCTGCGAGCACTGCGGCAGCAATGATGGCACCGATAATCTGGAACACGATATACATACCGGCATCTTTACCGCTCATGCGACCGCTGAGGAACACACCCAGAGTGATGGCGGGATTGATATGGCAGCCGCTGATGCCGCCGATGGTATAAGCCATGGCTACGACAGCGAGACCAAAAGCGATGGCAGTACCTACAACCGAAGCTGCATCGGAACCGCAATTCAGACTGACAGCTGCACCGCAGCCTAACAGTGTAAGTACAAACGTACCAAACAATTCAGCTAAATACTTTTTCATAATTTGATGGTTTTAAATGAATAAATCTCTTAAAAACAACGCAAAATTAGCCAATTTATTTTAAATGCGCAAATAATTTGAAGAAAAAAAGTTAAAAAAATATCAATGCGCCTTGATTCAGATGGTTCCCGAAAACACATGGCTCAAATGATAGAATCTGCTACAAACACAGAAGTGCCCACTGACCGGCAAAGACTGTTTTTTCACCGCTTTTCCGCATTATTATACCCTAAAAGTCATGTTTTTGGGGGAAAATTCTTATTTTTGCAGCGAAAAACCTAATAACCCTCTTAGAAAATGAAAAAACGATTATTGCTTATCTCCCTTGTCGTGCTGTCGATAGTGGCTCATGCCTCCGTCACCATGCCCATCCGCGGCACCGTCATCCCCGCATCCGACAGCCGCATCCAATACATCGGACGCATCAACTTCAACAACCCCGAGTCACCACAGTTCACCTATCCGGGCATACAAATCAATGCCCGTTTTGAGGGTACATCCATCCGCATGATTGCCAAGCCCGAGAGTGGCTATTTCATGGCGACCATCGACGACTGCGAGGCTTTCAAGGTGGCCTTCACAGGCGAGAAAGACTCTGTCGTGACCTTGGCGGTAGCACTGACGCAAGGTCAGCACACTGTCAGACTGATGTACTGCATGGAGGGACTGAACCGCCGTCCTGAGTTTCGCGGATTCGTGCTCGACAAGGGGTGCAGCTTGCTGGCACCGCCTGCCCTGCCCGACCGCCGTATTGAGTTCATCGGCAACTCCATCACCTGCGGCTACGGCAATGAGAGCATGAACGCGCCCGACCCCTTCGAGGATGCCACCGAAAACCATTACTACACCTATGCCGCGCAGACCACCCGCGACCTGAACGCCATCGACTATGTGGTGGCCCGTTCTGGCATCGGGGTCTATCGCTGCTACGATGGGCCGCGCGAGGGCAGTCCGAACCAGATGCCCAAGCAATATGAATATACTAATTTTGACGATTTCAGCCAACCCTGGGATTTCAGCCGTTTCACGCCGCATGTGGTGTGCATCAACTTAGGCACCAACGACACCTCGACCAACAATTACGATGAACAAAGACTGCTGCAGGGCTACCGCAGTTTTCTCAAACAAGTGCGCGGACACTATCCCGAGGCGAAGATTGTGCTGCTGTGCGGTTCGATGCTCAACGGTAAAGAGCTGGACCTGGTCAAGAATTTGTTGGACAAGGTTCGCGACGAGGCTGCCGCCCATGGCGACAACGAGGTGTACCGGTTCAACTTCACTCCGCAGAACGGCGACCTCAAATATGGTGCCAGCTGGCACCCCAGCTATTGGCAGCATCAAAAAATGGCGGCCGAGCTGACCGCCTATCTCCGTACGCTGATGAATTGGTTCTAATTCGTGGTTCTTATCGCTTACTGTCCTCAATCAAACGGAATATTTCTTCATCCTTGGCGAGGTTGAAGTCGCCCCGTATGCCGTTTTTCAGTGTGGCGGCAGCCAACGAATAGTCGAGCCACTTCTGCGCGTCGTCGGGGAAGCAGAGTGCAGCATGTATGCTGCCTGCCGCAAAAGCATCGCCCACGCCCACGGGGTCGATGACATTGGTGATGTCGTGAATGACGGAATGCAACATCTTGTTGCCGTCGGAGAGCATGAATGCGGTGAGCAGATGATGTGTAGGTGCCACTTGGTTACGTGTGCCGATAATCATCTTGCTGCACCGAGGGCAGATGGCATGCAACTCCTTGTACCAGTCCTCGTAAACAGCCAGGTCAACGGGGTCATCAGATGATGTCACCTCCAACGGCACTTGCCGTCCCGTGAGCCATTCATATTCAATGGCATCGCCAAACATCACATCGGCTTTCTGCATCAGCCGGATGATGGTCTCGCGCGCGTCGGCGCCGTATTTCCACAAGGCCGACCGGTAATTGATATCAACAGAGATGGTAAGCCCCAGTTTGTCAGCCACTTCCAATGCCTCAAACGTCACATCTGCGGCACTCTGCGAGATACCGATAGAGATACCCGACGTGTGGAAAATGGTCGCATCCTTCAGTATCTCATACCAGTTGATGTCACCGGGTTTGAGGGTGCTGAAAGGTGTATTGTCGCGGTCGTAAATGGTTTTTGACTTCTGCCTCGACTGCCCTTGTTTCAGGTAGTAGGTGCCGATACGGTCGCCGGTAAACTTGATGAGACTGGTATCCACGCCAAAGGCTTTCAACTTGTCGGCAGCAGTATGTCCAACCACATTATCGGGCAACCGTGTCACCACGCTTACATAATCACCTAATGTGGCGAGCGATACGGCCACATTGGCCTCACTTCCCACAAAAATCGCCGTATCGAGATTCACTTTTTCCAACGGCATACCTTCTTCTTCGAGTCGAAGCATCAGTTCTCCGAAACAAACAATCTTTTTTTCTTTCATCATTCCTAATTATTTTCTTGGATTATTTCCGTGTGCAAAGGTAGTGCAAGCCGAAGACAAAACAAAAAAAATAACGAAGTTTTTATTTTTTTTGTTGAGGCGCAGCCTACCTTATCAAAAGGTAGTGCAAGCCGAAGACAAAACACGATTTAGTCCTTAAGCGGACAAAATCTTCTAAATAACGAAGTTTTTTGAGGTAAGGGGTAAGGGGCAAGGGGTAAGGGGCAAGAGATATGCTTAGAACACTAAACCTTAAACCCTAAACGCTCAACACTAAACCCTAAACATTCAACACTAAACCTTCCACGCTTCACGTCAGTTGGTTGCGCGACTTCATCTCTAAATAGCGGTTCACCACATTGACGATGAGTTGGTCGGGAGTGGTGAGCATGCTGAAAATACCATTCTGACGCAACGTGCTCACAATCAGACGCCGCTCAAATTGATAACGCTCCGCTGACACATGATGGAAATAATCCAGCGTGTCCTCCATCGGAGAATCAATCAACTGGCGCATCTCCACATCATCGAAGAAGACGATGAGCAGACGGTTGCGGTTGTTCATCTGCTTGAGGTACGGCAAACAACGGTTGAGGTCGCTCATGCCCGAGAATGCGGTGAACAGCACGACGAACGAACGGCGGTTGACATAGTGGTTGACCTGCTTGCACAGCGCTGCATAGTCGGGTTCGCCAAACTCCGTCTGCTGGTGATAGAGATTCTCGAGTATGGTTTGCATATGCCCATGTTGACGACTGGCCCGCACAAAGGTGTCGAACTGTGCGGCATAGGTCATCACCCCCGCCTTGTCGTCTTTATTGATAGCCACATACGAAAGCACAAGAGCGGCATTGATGGCATAGTCGAGCAGCGTCATGCCATGAAATGCTTGTTGCATGAGTCGTCCCTTGTCGATAAGACTGTATATCTGTTGCGACCGCTCGTCTTGATAGACATTGACCATGAGTTGATGGCGCCGTGCCGACGCTTTCCAGTTGATGGTGCGGTAGTCATCGCCTTGCACATAGTCTTTGATTTGCTCGAACTCCGTATTGTTGCCCACGCGCCGGATACGTTTGATACCCGCCTCAACCAGACTGTTGCTCACCGAAAGAATCTCCATGCGGTTGAGCATCATAAACGAAGGATAGACTTTGACTTGTTGCTCTGCCTTGCATCGGAAAGTGCGTTGAGCCAGTCCGAGTGATGTCGAAGCCACCACCACGATGTCGCCGAACGCCATCAGTCCGCGCCTCACAGGTCGCAGAACATATTTGATGGCATGTTTCGCCCCCGCAGCCAACGTCAACGAGAAGGCGAGGTCGCGCCGATGCAACTCTACCGGTGCTTCGTCGATGACCTGCATGTGTAGCGTCAACCACCCTGTGTTGTGGATGTGCAGCTGCACCTCATTGTCATCGCCGTTGGAGAAGCGCTCCGCACAAGAACGCGACGCCTCCACCCCGCCCCTTGCGAAGAGCATAGCCGCATCGAGAGCGATGAGCGCCACCACAAGCACGAGCAGACACAGGCCGACGGTGTATAACGCCGGCCATGCCACTCCCATTCCTGTGATGACAGCAACGATGGCGAGTAATATGAAACTGCGGTTGGCCATTAAGTAGGTATTTGCACTTGGTTGATGAGTCGCATCACTACTTTCATCGCCGTCTGTCCCTCCATCTCGGCCTCGGCAGTGAGAATCATACGGTGTTGCAGCACCGAGGGTGCCACATACTTGATGTCATCGGGTATGACGTAGTCGCGCCCTTGCAGAAGTGCCATCGCCTTGGATGCGCGCAAGAGTGCCACAGCGGCACGAGGCGAAGCTCCCAGATAGACAGCATGGTCGGCACGGGTCTGCTGCACCACCCGCGCGATATAAGCGAGGAGCGAGGGGTCAACCAGCACATGGGCTGTCAACGCACGGTAGTGTAACAATTCATCACGTGTGAGGATGGGACGCAGATTGTCCAACTTCACCAACTGGGCATTGCTCTGGTGGCGCTGCAAGATGGCCACCTCTTGCTCCAACGTGGGATAAAGCATCGATATCTTCATCAGGAAACGGTCGAGCTGTGCCTCAGGCAGTTTGTACGTGCCCTCCTGCTCCACTGGGTTCTGCGTGGCAAGCACGGTGAAGATATCTCCCATGGAGTAGGTGGTGCCGTCGATGGATGCCTGACGCTCTTCCATCACCTCGAAAAGAGCGGCCTGCGTCTTGGCCGGCGCCCGGTTGATCTCATCCACAAGCACCACATCGGCGAAGATGGGTCCGCGGTGGAAGTCAAATTCTGAGTTTTTCATGTTGAACACCGTGGTGCCAAGCACATCCGACGGCATCAGGTCGGGCGTGAACTGCAACCGGTTGAAACGTGCATCGAGCAGACGGGCCACGACCCTGGCGAGCAGCGTCTTAGCCACGCCGGGCACGCCCTCGAGCAGCACATGGCCGTCGGCGAGGATGGCGGTGAGCAACAGGTTGACAGGCACCTCTTGTCCTACGATGACCGAGGCGATAGACTGCCGTATTTGTTGTACTTTCTGTGTGAAGTCGCCCAGGTCGAGCCGGGGTTGATTGGTTATTTGTTCCATATTATTGGTGTTTGATCATTTTGTCGTTTTGTCGTTTGGTCGTTTTCGGATGATACAACAGCTCATCATCAAGTTTATCGTTCAAAATATTACAAGGCCTTCAGAATCTTGTTCATCCGGTCTATGATGTCCAAGGCCTCTTCATCCTCGCTGAGAATTTGTATCCGCGCATCATTGACCGTTTTCTGGATGAATTCAGCATCAAGCCCCGTCTTATTGACCAGCAGGTACACATTTTGCGGGTCTGCATCACGGTCGTTGATGTCAATCATCAGCCGGCGGCGCAATTCCTCTGCAAAGTAGAGATATTTCATGCTGAGCAGATTCTGATAGTCGCCACGGCTGCAATAGATATTGCCCACGATTTGTACGAACTCCAAAGAGTGGTTGGCCGGCTCTTTATAGACGGGTATGACCCGCTGCCGGCGACGGGCACGGAAAAACGTGAGCAACAATAAGAGCGCCAAAACAATATAGAGTGCTGCGCGCAGTGCCGGTTGTGAGAGGAAATACTTGAGCGACGACGACTCATTGTCTGAGGCATTTTCGCCCGCCTTATGCTGATACACCACCCTCATCCTTGTGACGGGTCGGTCGGCAATCAGTGCCATCACACGCGAGACATACGACGAGAGGTTGCTGTCGAGAATGCCATAGTTGGTCATCAGCAGTGGTGTGCTGACGATATAGAACGCCCCGCCACGACGGTTGGACTTCACTTTCGCGACGAGCGCACCATCCGATGCCTTATTCTCTTCCTCCTCCATATATTCATTATTCACTTCAAGTAATTCATTCTCTTCAAGTGATTCATTCAAAACAAGTGCATCCATCCCTCCAAGCTGTGCCAAGACTTCCACATCGCCCGTCGTCTTCATCACCCCTGTCACAAGCGACTCGTATGCATCATAGACCGTGCTGTCGGCGCACCATGTGAAACTTGACTTTAGCCCCTCCTTTATCTGCCTTTTGAACAAATAAAAGTCGAATTCTTTGGCAGTATATGAACCACTAAACCATACCCCCCAACCAAAATAACTGACAAAATCGTCGGTCACCAACAACACCTTACACCCTTGGTCCACCAACGTGTCGATACGGCAGGCTGTCTCGCTGTCCACCTTGTCGGCTGTGACCAGTATAGCCTTGTCGCTCCACTCCGAGGGTTTCACCATATTGAAAGGCTCCTCTGCCACATGATAACCCTTGGGCATGGCTTCGGACATGATGCCGTCGAAGATGTCATGACCAAAGGGGTCGTCACCCTCGGCTGCAGGTGTGCGCCACCGATCCCATTTGTCATATTTGCTACCCGAACAGGCCATGAGCAACATGGTTACTGCCACGAACACAAGCATGGGGAGCACGGGCAACCTATTCATTCTGTCACGCATGGGCACCTCCTTTCTCTATTTCTGTACGCAGTGCCACGGTCTTTTGATACAAGGCTTGGTCGGCGGGATAATGCCCGAAACGCACCGACAGATAAATCAACGTGAGCGGCATCAACGCCTCAGCATCGGCCTCATCCACATATTCCATCGGTGTCTTATGCCGCTCCCAGTGAATACGGCCCGTCTCGTCGAGATGGCGCAGCGTGGCGAGATAGACCAGGCGCACCGCCTCGGCCCATTCGCCATTGCCCTCAGCCTGGGCTATCGGTCCCACATAATCGTCGATGGCGTAAATATCCTCGGCCAAGGGGTCAGCGTCGTCGTCATCTGCGGCTTTCCTCTTCTTATTCTTATGCCAATCCACCTGCCGGAGCACGAAAAAGGCAGCCAGCCCCAACAACAGTGCCAGAAGAATCCACCACACCACGGAGGGGACATTCCCCAGCCATTGGAAGAAATCGCCAAAGATATTGCCGTCTGAGCCAACCGATGGATCCACATCGAAAGGATGTTTCTCTGCGACATGCTCATAAGGCGACAACCCCGACGTATAGTCGTGGTCATTAAGCCATCGTTGAATGGTCTCTTGCGATATGGATAATGTGTCGGCCGGCATCGTTATGAATGGTTATAGATGTTCGAAATTCCTAATATCGTCATCGAGCGAAATGAATGAGATTTTCTCCTCGGCATGTCCGTAAAGATAGGCCGCGCAAAACATCATCGCTGAGAAACAGAGCAACGACACCCAATAGACAGCAGCATAGGAGAGCGTCAAGACACACTTGGAAATAACAGGCGAGAAACCATCGGTATAGACCAAGTTAACAATGACACGGTGTAAGACAGCATTCACCACATCAGAGGCTTCCCTAAGAAAGGACAGGATGAACCACAGCCCAGCCATAGTTATGGCAATCCCTCCCCAGGTAGTAACCCCCAATGACAGTGCGCGTGCAAAAGAGGCGAAGGCTCCCCCACAACGCCCCAGCGAGCAAGCCGGAGCAAAAAGAGCCAGCGGAAATGCCGCGGCAATCAGCAGCAACACCAAGAGAGACTCGGCCAAAGAGAGTGCATACAACAACAGAAATGTCATCAGCGCCGCCACCGTAGAATAGCCCACAGCATGCAACAACGCGCCACGCCATTCTGCCCATGTCACGCCTTGCAACCGCTCCGTCCGATACTCATACAAATGTATCATAGCGCTTGTTGCAGTGAAAAGCGCCCAAAGTGCCACAAGAAACAACAGCGAATAGACGGACACGAGAGGACTTTTTTTTAAGGTGACACCCACTATCAGCTCCATCAAATCAAAATCAAACGGCGAGGCGTCGTATGCCGGAGAGAAAGTGATGGCGTTGGCTTGCATCCACCCATAGATGAGCGCGATGGGTATGATAGGCCATGCGCACGACTTGAGCCATGCGCTCCGGTTTTCGCGCAGGAAGTCGAACGTAGCGGTGATTTTCTCACCGGGTCCGCGCTGTTGGAAGAATTTAATCTTGTCGGTTTGCAATGGCTTCACGATGGCGTTTAACAGGTAAATAGACGAAATAATAGAGCACAAAGAGGAAAGAGATGATGATGACCGAAAGGCGCAGTCCATCCTCCACATGGGTATAACGGGTGAACACTCCCTCAATAAATCCTGCCATGATGAGGACGGGCACGATACTGACGAGGATTTTCAATCCCCGCTTGGCTCCTATCTTGAACGACTCCATACGACTGTAGGTGCCAGGGAAGAGCCATCCGTTGCCCATGGCGATACCCGCACCTCCGGCAATGACGATGGCAGAGAGTTCGAGCGTGCCGTGCAGCATCATCGCCAACAAGCAATCGCCCAACAACCCTTTCTGAGCAAAGAATGCAGCAAAGGCGCCCGCCATAATCCCGTTTTCCATCAAAATATAGCCTGTGGCAAAAGAGGTGAACACACCCACTGCAAAAACCAAGAAAGACACCATGACATTATTAAAGGTGATGCCCAAAAACATCTCAAACGGCGGCTCACCGCTATACACAGCCATGGGTTCGCCCTTGGCTATATTCTCAAGGGTCATGTCCATATATTTATCGCCTAAGATATTGCGTACAAAATCTTCGCCTCCCATGGCGGTGAACACGCCGAGCAGGATGGAAACGAGAAAGATGACAAGTGAAAGGCGCAACTCACGCCTACCATCATAGACGGCAAGCGGCACCTCATGCGTCCAAAAGGTGATCAGACGCTTCCAACGCTCACGTTTATGATGATACAACTCACCATGCAGCATCACGGCAAGGTTGTTCAGATAGGTGGTGACATGCGAATGAGGGTAATGGGTCTGGGCATAGGCTAAATCGGCCGTCACATCGGTATAAGCCTCGACCAACTCGTCGGGACTGCTCATAGAGAAATCGAACGTCCGCCGCTCGGCCGCCTTCCATTTATCCATATTCTGACGGATAAAGATTGCCTCTTTCATACCTTCACTTACGCTTTTGCCGTTGCTAATCGCAAAAAAAATCCTTTTAGGAATGCAAAAGTAATAGAAATTGTTTACTTTTGCAAACAAATAGATAAAAAAATGGCACAAACAAATATTACAACAGGTCAATACGTGCAACTCCGCATGACAGCGGCGAGTGTACTCTCAAGGTTGACAGCATGGATTATCGACGGCTGCATCTTCATTTTTTACTTCTTCTTGATTGCCGTAATCCTTAACACGCTTTTCTATTCATACAACAAATACTCCTTTTTAATCACGTTCATTGTGTACTTCGTCCTTTATTTGCCTATGATGCTCTACCCTTTCTTCTGCGAGAAATATTTCAAAGGGCAGACCATCGGTAAGAAGGTGATGAACATCCGCGTGGTCAACTTAGACGGTTCGCGCCCCTCGACGGGACAACTGTTGTTGCGATGGTTGCTGCTGCTCGTCGATGGTGTCTTGCTGGGGCCTTGCATCGGTCTGATTTCCATCATTTTCTCACGCAACTGTCAGCGCTTAGGCGACTTGGCCGCAGGCACAACGGTAGTCCGCACACGCGACTATTCGTCCACAAGCATCGGTCTATACAATTTCCTATTCAACGACCCCAACTACCGCCCGTTCTATCCCGAGGCCGTCAACCTGACCTGGCGACAAGTGGAAACCATCGCCAACGCGCTTCACTCTTACCAAGTGGCAGCCCGGCGCAACGACCTCATCCCCGCGCTGGCTCAGAAAGTGCAACAGCAACTGGGTGTGCGCCAGGTGATGCCCCCCGCACAGTTCTTGCAAACCATCGTCAATGACTATTATTATTATGATGTGAAGAAATAAAGTGCTCTTCATCTGAAAAAAAAGCACAAAAAAAAAGGACTCCGCCGAGTCCCAACCTTTGTTAACCTTAAATCTAATACTATGAAAAACACGATGCAAAGGTAATAGATGTTTCTATTTCGCACCAAACCTTCATCGTGTTTTTTCATTTGTAACTTAATTTTCTTGATTTATATCAATCCGTAAGCATTCGCTATTCAAAATTCAAAATTCAACATTCAACATTCTTCTTCATCGCGAAGCGACCATTCAACACTCAACATTCAACATTCTTCATTCTTCATCGCTAAGCGACCATTCAACACTCAACATTCAACACTCAACATTCTTCATTCATCACCACTCCTTCTTGTTTTTTGCCATCCATCATGATTTTCAGCGGACGGTCGAAACGGACGTGGCGCACATACTTCGTTTCCTCCACGGCAGGCATCGCGTCGAGCACCTCTTTTTGGAAAATGCCGTCGCCAGTGTAGGTGTTGATGGTGAAATAGCCCACGCCAAACGAGGTGAGGTTCTGGAAGAAATGGGTGCCCTGCGACGGATCGACACGGTAGTTTTTGAGTGCCACCTCGACGATGACCTTCGCCGCGCTGATGTGGGGCCACTTCACGGGCACACCGAGCCAGTAGTCTGACGACCCCCAGCGGCCCGGTCCCACGAGCACGTAGTTGCGCCCCTCGTCGAGGAAGCGGCGGTTGATGCGCTCGATCTCGTCGGCGATAGCGGGATTGTTCGATGCCGTGAACTCATCGTCGGTCTTCACATAGACCACGTCGGTCACCTCTTCGTTGATGCCGTGTCCGAGCGAGTTGTGCGAGCGCAGCAGACACTGCTCGTCGGGAATGGCCGTCAGGTCTTCGTCGAGCATCTGCTTGGCATCGACGATGGGCCTGATCTGCAGCAGGTAGAACTCACCCGTCCGGTCGTCGTTGATATTGCAGGCGAACTCAATCTCTACGGGCCGCCGCATGCTCTCCGCGCCGCGCGTCATGGCCAGTTGCATGATCTCAGGCAGCGGGAACACCCCCTGCTGCAACACGCCGCTGAAGGTGATGACCTTGCGCCCGCCCTCGTAGATACCGTCGCGTATCACCTGGTCGTAGGGGTCGTAGGTCGATGCGATATAGTTGAGCGAGCGGTCTTTGTCGGCCTCCTTCACACGCAGGTTGAGGATATTGAACCCGTCATCTACCTTGAAGTCGTTGCCCACGTGCTCCATGTCGAGGGCGTAGAACCGCGTCTGCGTCTCGCGCAGTGCCGTCTCCATCTCGCTTGTCTGCAACACCTGATTGGGGTGGAAGGGGCTCACGCGCAGCGTCTGTCCGCCATCGACGATATACTTGCCCAGTCCGAGCGCCAGACTTGCGATGCCGTCCTCAGCCCGTTCGTCGCCGATGGGATAGTAGTTGAGCGACCGCAGCACGCCGCTGATATTGGGATAGAAGTGGTTGCCGTATCGGTGTCCGACCACCTCTTGCAGGATGACTGCCATCTTCTCCTGGTCGATGACATTGCTCGTCGCGGTCATGTAGGCCTTGGAGTCGCGGTAATAGACCGACGCATAGACGGCCTTGATGGCACACGCCAACATACTGAGCATCTCATACTTATCGTTGAGATAGGGTATCATATAGGTGGAGTAGATGCCGGCGAAAGGCTGATAGTGGGCATCCTCGAGCAGTGACGACGAGCGCACGGCGATGGGGCACTTCGTGGCCTCGAAGAAGGTGAAGAAGTCGGCGATGAGGGTGTCGGGCAACTGCGCCTTGAGGAAATGCCGGAGGATGACCTCGTCGTCGGCATCGCTGAGCGCAATCTGGTAGAGGTCGTTGTTCTCCATGAACTGGTCGAAGAGGTCGGTGCAGAGCACCAACGTCTTGGGTATGGAGACGGTGGCATTTTCAAACTGGTTGAACTCAGGATGGCGCTTGATGACGTTGTCGAGATAGGCCAGTCCCCTACCCTTGCCGCCTAACGAACCGTCGCCGATACGTGCAAAGTGCGCATACTGGTCGAATTTCCCCCGGTCGAACACAGCCACCACACCGATGTTCTTCATGCGGCGGTACTGCACGATGGCATCGAAGATGATTTGGCGGTGTGCATCCACGTCCTTCAGCTTATGCCATGTCACGTGCTTGAGGAACGCCGACACGGGGAAGATGGCGCGCGCCGAGAGCCAGCGGCTCACGTGGTTGCGCGACACATGATAGAGCATGGAGTCGCGCGGGATGCGGAAAATATTGTCTTGCAACTCCTTGAGCGTGCTCACCCGCATAATCTCCTGCCGCGTTTCCGGGTCGCGGAAGATGAAGTCGCCAAACCCCATGTGCTCAGCGATGAGATGGCGAAGGTCGAGGTTGCGCGTCTTGGCACTCTTGTTGACATAATGGAAACCCTCGGCGCGCGCCTTCTCCTCGTTCTCTTCCTCGGCACTCTGCAAGATGAGCGGCACATACTCATTGCGCTGGCGGATGAAACGCAGCAGGCGGAAACCGGCCTCGGGGTCTTTCACGCCCTCACGCGGGAAACGCACATCGCTGATGACTCCCTGCATGTTGTCCTGATAACGCTCGAACAGTTCTACGGCCTCTTCGTAGTTGCGGGCGAGAACCACCTTGGGACGCCCGCGCTTGCGCTGCGCTGCCGCATGGGGGTTGAGGGCCTCGGTCGAGAAGTTCTTACTCTGCAGGAGAATATAATGGTAGAGGTTGGGCAGGATGGACGAATAGAACCGGATGTTGTCCTCCACGAGCAGAATAACCTGCACACCCGCCTCCTTGATGTCATGGTCGATGTTCATGCGGTCCTCCAACAGTTTGATGATGGAGAGTATGACATTGGTGTCGCCCAACCAACAGAACACGTAGTCGAAGATGGAGAGGTCTTCGTCCTGCATCCTTCGGGTGATGCCGTGCGAGAAGGGCGTGAGCACCACACAGGGGATATGGGGGAAGTCGGCCTTCACATCGCGCGCCACGTCGAAAGCGTCGTTGTCGGCATTACCGGGCATACAAATGACGAGGTCGATCTCGGTGGACTGCAACACACGCTGCGCCTCGTCAGTGGTACTGGCCTGTGTGAAGGTGGGCGGATAACGCAAACCCAACTCCATATACTCGTCGAACACCTTCTGGTCCACACGCCCGTCGTCTTCGAGCATAAAGGCATCATAGGGGTTGGCGATGATAAGCACATTGCAAATACGGCGCGTCATGAGGTTGACGAACGACACATCTTTGAGCAGGAACTTGCTCCACTCTTCTGGTATATTGTATTCCATACTTTTACAGTCACATTAAAAGGGATGTAATGACTACTCAACTCCGATTGTCATTTTGAAATGCAAAAATAACCATTTTTTTTGAATTGGCAGCACAACCCATCATAAAAAAAAGACGAATTGACAAAAAGTAAGAAGGAAAGGCAAAAAAACCTTGATAATATTTGGAGCGTATGCGAATAATCCCTATATTTGCAACGTCTTAATAACACTATGTAACACGTTAACCTAAACAAAATTTTACTATGGACGTTGATAAAATCATGCATGCCCTGGAGCAGAAGCATCCGGGCGAGGCAGAGTATCTGCAGGCAGTGAGAGAAGTGCTCATCTCCGTGAAAGACGTTTACAACCAGCACCCCGAATTCGAGCGCGCCAAGCTCATCGAGCGCATCGTAGAACCCGAACGCATCATCACCTTCCGTGTGCCTTGGACTGACGACAAAGGCGAGGTGCATGTCAACCTGGGCTACCGCGTGCAGTTCAACAGCGCCATCGGCCCCTACAAGGGCGGTCTGCGCTTCCATCCGTCGGTGAACCTCTCTATCCTGAAATTCTTAGGCTTTGAGCAGACTTTCAAAAACGCGCTCACCACGCTGCCCATGGGCGGTGGCAAGGGCGGCAGCGACTTCTCTATCCGCGGCCGCAGCGATGCCGAGGTGATGCGTTTCTGCCAGGCGTTCATGACCGAGTTATACAAGGTGATTGGCCCCGACCAGGATGTGCCCGCCGGCGACATCGGCGTGGGCAGCCGCGAGATAGGCTATCTCTTTGGTATGTATAAGAAACTGACGCACCAATGGAACGGTGTGCTCACCGGCAAGGGTCTGGAATGGGGCGGCAGCCGCATCCGACCGGAGGCCACAGGCTTCGGCGCCCTCTACTTCGTCAATCAGATGCTGCAGACCCATGGCATCGACATCAAGGGCAAGACGGTGGCCATCAGCGGATTTGGCAATGTGGCGTGGGGCGCTGCCACCAAGGCCACCCAACTGGGTGCGAAAGTCATCACCATCAGCGGTCCCGACGGCTATATCTACGACCCCGAAGGCATCAGCGGCGAGAAAATCGATTATATGCTTGAGTTGCGCGCCAGCGGCAACGACATCTGCCAGCCATACGCAGAAGAGTTCCCCGAAGCACAGTTCTTCGAGGGCAAGAAACCGTGGGAGGTGAAGTGCGACATCGCACTGCCTTGCGCCACACAGAACGAGCTCAACGGTGCCGACGCCGACATGCAGTTGGCCAACAAGCCCCTGTGTGTGGCCGAGGTGTCGAACATGGGTTGCACGGCCGAGGCGGCAGAGAAATTCGTGGCTGCGAAGATGTTGTTCGCTCCCGGCAAGGCTGTCAATGCCGGTGGTGTGGCCACCTCGGGCCTGGAGATGACGCAGAACTCGATGCGTCTGAACTGGAGCGAAAAAGAGGTGGACGAGAAACTCCATTACATCATGCACTCCATCCACGATGCCTGCGTGAAGTACGGCAAACAACCCGATGGCTATATCGACTACGTGAAAGGTGCCAACATCGCCGGATTCATGAAGGTGGCCAACGCCATGATGGCACAAGGGATTGTATAAAGACCCTCCCCCGACCCCTCCCTTGTAGGGAGGGGAGCGGTTACTTCTCAAATGATGGATGACCTTATCCTATCGACTAAGAGGTGAGCACTGATGTGCTCACCTCTCTACATATCGCTTCGCTTAGGAAGTTAAAGAACATGACTATCCCCCCTTCTTGTATACATCAAGGAGCAGCAATACATTCACTAATGTCCTTTAACTTCCTTAACTTCCTTAACTTCCGAAAGTTGAGTAAGCCTAATATATTAGCACCATTATCACTTCCAAACAAGTAAGTGACAATGGTGCTAACCACCCCCCTCCCTACAAGGGAGGGGCCGGGGGAGGGTCTTCTTCTCCTTATTTCCTCGTCTGTACGCTGAACTCCGATACTTGCGAGACGGTCTTGTTGCCTTGCAACACCGAGACACAGAAGTTGGCGACACCCTCCTTCATCTTACCCGTCTTCACCATGGCCGTGTAGCGGATGGCGGCACCGGGAGCGAGACTCTCCACGTGCATGCTGGGCGAGATATAGAGGCGCTTGATGCCAGTGGTCTCCACCACGGTGGGCACGATGTCGTAGAGCGTCTCGTCGGAGGTGTTGACCACCTCGAAGATGATTTTGCTCACCTCGTTGCTGCAGAGCGTATTGTCATGGTTGTCATCAACGAACCGTGCGTTGCGCACTTGTATCTTCTGGCTGTAGCTAAAGTTGTTGTACAGGTCGTTGGCACTCGATGCAGCCGGCACCATCGTACGAGCGGGAGCTGCAGAGTATGAGCCGTTGTAGTCGCTGCCGTCGAAATCGTAGAGACGGTCGTCGCCGCTGCCAGTAGCATCAAAACCGCTATTGTCATAGCTGCTATTGCCGTAACTACTGTTGTCATAGTCGCGGTTGTCATAGCCGTAGTTGCCTTGTTGGCGTGCCTTGCGCTCCTGCACCTTCTCGTAGTGACGATGTACATCATTTTCAGCCTTCTGGTCAGCCGCCGCACCGATGGCACCGCCCACGATGGCACCGCCAGCCATGCCGATGATGGTACCGAGGTGATAGCCGTGGCGTCCGCCGCTGATACCTCCGATAGCCGATCCGAGAATGCTACCGATGTTAGAGCCCGTATAGGCACCTGCCCCAGTGTATGTACCGCAGCCCGTCAGCATCATGACTGCGCAAAGGGATAAAAGGAAAAACTTTTTCATATTCTACTCTTTTTTATAAACTCTTTGCAAATGTACTTGATTTCTATCAATACTTAGTTAATAATACATTTAATCGTCTAAAAATCAATGAGTTACA
>CAMJFC010000007.1 GCA_946404865.1 uncultured Prevotellaceae bacterium | reverse complement strand
CCATATTTATTCAACAACAAAGGTTTTATTGATATGGCCTTAAGAGAAAGCAATATTGACACGATTGGGAAATCATCAATATGCTCATCGAAATCATCAGCTGTTCGCAGAGGATGACGGAAGTTAGGGGAGCCGAGTTCACGAGCCTTTTGCCCTTTCATTGCTGGCACATACATTCCATCGTAATCAACAAGAACGAGCGTGCCATCACCACGAACTAAGATGTTGTCAGGCTTCAGGTCACCATGAGCAAAAGGCTGAGGAATAAGCCACTGGGCTAACTGACTGAAACGATAGGCCAGCATTTCCAATGCATACCTGTCATCTAAATTCTCACGGAGATACTTATCGAGCGTCTTGCCTTCCACCCAATCCATAAGCAGCACGGGGAACTCCGTTTCTACGGTTTGGTCTGTATCTACAAACAATTCTTTTTCTATATAACGAATGGAGAGAATGTATGGAGATGATACATCTTTCAATTCTTTTGCAATCTCACGATAAGCCTCCGCCCGTCCTTCCTGCTCTTTTGTGAAGCACTTTATTGCATAGAATTTTCCACTCCGTTCATCTTTCATCTTAAAAACCACAGCGAAGTTGCCACCTGTCATTACAGGCAGCCCATCATCACCGAATACAGGTCTCAGATAACTCAGTTCCCCGAAGTTATCCTCTGATGATTTTATTGCGTCTATGTATTCTGATATAAGCGGATAGTTCACTATTCTGTTCTATCTAAGTCTATTCAATATACACGAAATCTCAAAAATAAAAAAACTACGAATTACTTAACAGAGTGTCTTTCAGTGTCATAGCACCTATCCACTGACCTCAACCCATAGGGCTTCGGCTATATGATTAGGCACTGCAAATATAGATATATTTTTTGAAACATACAACATTTAGCAATGAAAAAAATCTTGGTTGCAAAGATAAAGATTCTTCTATCTGCGACCAAACACCAAAGGCCTTTCTTTGACGATGATTACCCCATACGAATTGAAAAGCAACAAGCACACTGACATTATCTCTCGCAGCCTCACCATGCACGATATGTATGAGAAGTAGGGGCGCGGCGTGCCGCGTCCCCGAAATAAAACTGAAAATCTGAGCGATGATACTATCTGTGTGGAATAAGTCCGCTATTGATGATTTGGATTGTCAATAAAATACTCCGCATACTTCTTTACAACATAGGTGTCGGTTGACCAGTCCACGGCCGATTGTTGCTTAGTGAAAACCATGATATCTAACAGGGCAAAAAACAAGAAAAAGGAAACGTATATATTCCCATTCAAGCCTATCTGCAAGCCAACAGCTACTACTATCAATAGAGCCAACACACCAGCTCTTTTCAAGACATCAAGCCAATTGATGTCTTTTCCATCTCTTCTACATATACGACAGTTAAACACCACTTTCCCCAACGATGCTTTCAAGAACAACTCGCACAAGATATAATACAATAGATTAAAGATAGAGAAAAAAATGATAACTTCGAAATAATCATCTATTCTATCTTCTAAAAGATAATTACTCATCATATCTTTATATTGCACATTTGCCAACCCCACAAATGTTCCCAACTTTCCCGGCATTGTATATGTCATCAAAACAAAGGAAAAGAGAAGAAAAAGCAACAAGATAATCACTTTGTCAATGATGGTGGCAATAATTCGTTGCCATAACGGTATAATACTTTTTTTGACTTCCATAATTTAAAGATTAACTAATACTCGTCTTAACTTATCTTACAATAGCAATTTACTTAGAATCCTAAAGCATCCATCATGGCATCATACTCCATCGGACTCCTTGGCATTTCACCATACATTCCATCTGTCAAGGCATCCCATGAGTCTTCTTCTGTCCACTTGTGGCTTCTATCTTCATAGTCGTCATACTCATAATCTTCGTACTCGTAATCTGCTTGCTCTTCGTAAGAGCCAAAATCATAATCTCTTGCCATAATTTTCTTGTTTTAATTGTTATAAATCAGTTATTTGCTTATGCGTGGCTATCGCCACGCAATCACGCAGCAAACGTAGAAAAACTTGAACTTCATTATAATATAGACATGCGACTGTCACCTCTCGTTTTTATACAGCCATATTATTAATAACAGAACACACCCACCTATACCATAGAGGAGAAACTCTGAAAAATCATAGTAGCCCGTATCTAAGCCATTTAATGGGAACAGTCGTCTATTTGCATCTCCATGAGTATATGAAAGGACACCAGACAAGTTTATTACTATCCATAAGCACAAAACAGCTATTTGATACCCTTTTATTTTTTTCTTTACTTGTGACGAATTCTGCATATGTCCACAAAACTTACAAAATTTAGAATCATCGTCTATGACTTGAGCACATTTGCGACATTTCATATTTTTAGAAATTATCCGTATGCTCCAAACGGTTGGTTAAAAAAAGCGTTTAGCATCAAACATACAAAAACGTGGAGCCGTACTGATGCCCGCTTCTGGTGTCGAGGCTCCGGAAATCGCCCTGCCAGTCGAAGACGAGCAACGCCGAAGCCCCACGCATGAGTATATATCACCATATTGCCGGCAACCTTTGCCACCTGAAGGGTAACAAATATTACGGCACAGACAGATATGATACACACTTGGGGGCGCCACGTTGCTTTGTTTCAGACTGACATTTGAATTTTCCGGATTCCGACACGCCGAAACGAAAGCGCAGTAAACGCCTGTATGTAAATGCGCCCATCCACTGACCTCAACCCATAGGGCTTCGGCTATATGATTAGGCACTGCAAATATAGATATATTTTTTGAAACATACAACATTTAGCAATGAAAAAAATCTTGGTTGCAAAGATAAAGATTCCTCTCTCTGCAACCAAGCATTTTCGCTCCACAAGGCTTGTGAAACCGTGTTTTTTATGAAGACATCATTTCGTATTATGCCCAATCTATTGCATCATATATTTGACGTATGAATAGTTCCATTTGCTCTTTTATAGAAGTGGTCGAATCTGGATCGATTTCAAAATAATAATGAATATTTCCATAAATATCAGACTCCTTATCCCACGAACTCCTAGGAGAGTGCCAAAGGAAACCATGTTTGAAAACCACAAAGTCCTCTGGATATAACATACCCTCTTTAATATCCTCATAACTATATGAGACGATATCCCATCCATGCCATTTCTGCCAAGTATCAAGCCATTCTGCATTTTCCTCGAAGAAGCGATGCATTTTTTCGTTATATGTCGTTTCTACATAAACAAGTTTGTCATAAGGGATAATAATTTTCCTTTTTTCAAAGAAATAAAACCTGCCATTCTTTTCAGGCATGACGTGATTTTCGATTTTTAGTGGAATCTCCCTATTAGTCTGTTTCTCTTTCAAACGCTCCTTTGCCTTTTCTTTTTTAGTTATCCACTTGTCCCTATCTGCGTCATAGACCATTCCCTGAACCATCCCCCGAATCTTTCTTACAACATATTTACATGCTTCGTATATTGCAATGAACGGGCAAATAATGATAGAGATTATTGCAATAATAACAAATTCGTTTCCTTTCTCTACCTTATTGAGTATTTGCTCAAGACGAATAAGTGTTGCCTGCTTCATTATCATTTCTCCCAGATTACCAAATTCCTTGAAATCCTAATTAACTTTTCCGACGCTCGCAAGCCTTGTACATAATAGTTTGATGCAATACTATCATGGAAATGAAGTATAAATGCCTCTTTTATTCGTGTGCATTTCTCATTGATGGAATTGCTGAGTGGATTAGTAAGGTTCTTTACACTTTTACTTATTTGGGGAGCAAAACCTGATTGCATTTTTTCTTCTATGTCATTATGCTTAGATTTTATAGCTCTATATATAATCTCGAGTTCTGCCCGATAGTCTGACAATTCCTTAAATAAGATGCCTTCTTCATGACGCAAAAAGAGAATGAACACTGCTTTTACAAGAGGCTCCATTGTTATCTCTAAATGATTATAGTCATTAAGGGTGATAGTAAAGTCTTTGCTTATAGTTATCCGGCTTAATTGAGGGCAAGGTTTCACATACTGCGCTATGATAGCCTCACTGATACCTTTAAGTCTGACAGAATTAAGCTTTTCTTGAATTTCCGAAAGGATCTTCTTTGTTTCTGCATCAAAGTTATCGTCAGCAAGACCATCACTCTCTATCGTTCCTTCACTATAAAGTCCTTTTCTCCATATCTTTTTTGTTCCCAATTCAGGAAGCATATCTTCTAACACCTCGCGTGGATGTTGTCTTGCTTCAGCTCCATCAAATGAGATATAATCAAAGACATACCAGACTTTTTTGAAATTGAATAAAGATTTCTTCTGATTATACCAGCAAAAGCCATGAGTAATATGAGGACGGTTTTGTGGACTCACCATATAATCTAAGAGAAAATCACTTTTCAGACCATGCTTATAATCTTCATTATCGATAGATTTAACTATAAGATTTGCCGAGTAATAGGCTATCATCGACTCTGCCATTTCTCTAGAAACACTTATGTATGGCAAATAAACAAAAGTAAGCCCCTTCTTGGCAAGGATTTCTCTTATGAGATCAAGGTTTTCTTGGATGAACAGATTGGCTTCTTCATCATAATCATTTTCAATATAGAAAATTTCATTATCCTCTGGCACAAATGGAATATTGAAAACCCTAAACCCCTGATGTTCTAATTTAAAAGAGGGATTCCAGACATGTTCATTATCAACATACTGCCTTGCAGAAGGATGCTTTTTGTAAAACTCATCCTTGTCTTTGTTTGGATTTGCATCTATTACCTTACCATGAATCCAATTTTTGATATAATGGATTGATAATGAGTATATAATAAACGCAATTATAATGACAATTATAGTAACTATCATTTCTATTGTGAAGATTTTCTATATAATAACAACTATCATCCTCTTAACTAACGAGTTACATTTGAATGACCATGCCGGCATTGGTTAATTGGATTTTTATGATTCGAAATTGAACAAAGACAAACAACTAAAAAATCTGGAATTATGGAGTTACTTATGATAGCCAAATTATACTCTGTCCTTGTACTTTTATAAGCACCATACTACTTCTACTCCATGACAGTTATGTCAGAAACATAGCAACAACTTGGCATGGTTCTCATTGAGCTACAAAGCAAAGATAATAGTTCCAATTTAATATCATTGCTAAGTTTTTTCAACTCTGACCAATATGGCGCAGTGGCTGACGACGGTGTTGGCAACACATTTACATTCATAGTTGTGAATCTTTATTTGATTTGTTGGCTGCAAAAATATGCATTTTTCTTCAATTTTCCAAATAATCAAAGTATAATAATCAACTTTCTGAAGTTAAGGAAGTTAAAGGACATTAGTCAAAGCATTTCTGCTCCTTGATGTATAGCCCAAGCAGGGGGGATGGTAATGTGGGCTCACCTTCCTACGCTGCCGATTGATTCCTGCTATTGCAGCCGTCTTGTCGATATCATTCAGGGCTATCATGTCTATTTCGTTCTGCCCCTTGCGGTCCCAATAGAATAATCCTCGTCAATTTAATACGCGTTAAGTTAAGAACGGTTGCAAAGATAATAAAAATGTCATAGACAACCATCATTTTTAAGTAAATAAATGATTTTCTTCTCAAAAATTTTGTTTTTCTGAAAAAAGTTGTAAATTTGCGGCATAATATGTTGCAAAAAGTTGCAAATAAGACATATAACCCCTTGCAAAAAGTTGCAAAGTAAACGTGTATTTAGCTGCAAGAAGTTGTAAATAGAGCACAAATTTAGTTGTAAAAAGTTGCAAACGTATAAAACAAATATATACAAAAAATACACTAAATGCTTGAAAGAAAAGTCATTACAGAAATAGAAGAGTGGTATCGCTTGAAAAATAAAAAAGCCTTGTTGCTTACGGGTGCCAGACAAGTAGGGAAGACAACTGCCGTAAGGGAGTTTGCCAAACGAAATTATGCGCATTTTGTAGAAATCAATTTTGTGAAGCACCCAACAGCCATACAAGCCTTCGAACACGACCTCGACACAAGAACCATTGTCACCAATTTATCGGCAATGGGGTTTGGCCCCTTTGTTGAGGGGAAGACGCTCATCTTCTTTGACGAGATACAGGAATGTCCGAAGGCACGAACTGCCATCAAATTTCTGGTCGAGGAGCAAAAATACGACTATATCGAGTCGGGGTCGTTATTAGGCATCAATTATAAGCCCGTTCCCTCATTCCCTGTAGGGTACGAAGAAGAGATAAAAATGTATCCTCTTGACTTTGAGGAATTTCTATGGGCTAAGGGTGTGGCAGACGACATCATCTCCCTATTGCGCAAATCATGCCAGAAAGAGGAGGCATTGCCCGATTTCATACACGGGCAGATGGGGATGTATTATCGCCAATACCTGATTATCGGCGGTATGCCAGATGCCGTACAGACCTATATCGACAACCCTGACCTCAACGCCGTGGCAAGAGTACACCACTCTATACTGACCACATACAGGGCAGACATCACCAACTACGCCGGCAAAGACCAACAACTGGTCAAGCGTGTTTTTGATGCCATCCCTTCAGAACTGGGCAAACAAGACAAGCGTTTCATTTTGGCCAATTTAGAGAAAGGGGCTTCCCTTCGAAAATACGAAGACCCCACACAATGGCTCATTGACGCCGGCATTGCCTACTACTCGTTCAACACCACAGCTTTCTCACTGCCTTTCGCGGCGACAGAAAACAGAAGGCTCTATAAACTATACATGGTTGACACGGGGCTTTTGAGCAGCGTGTTGCTCAAAGGCAACCTGTTTGATGTCCTTAATGGCAATCTGAGCATCAACGAGGGTGCCTTGACTGAAAATTACATAGCCTGTGTGCTATCCGGCAAAAACATCCCACTCCATTATTTCGACAAGAAAAGCAGACAAGAACTCGATTTCATCATTGAAGAAAAAAATAAGATCACCATTATTGAAGTGAAGTCTGGCGACAGTTACAAAAAGCACCCATCCCTGGATGCAGCCATGGAGGCTTATCCCGAAATAATCAACAGAGCCATTGTGTTTAGCCCATACAACGTTACGCACCGCAACGGCATTCTCTACCTCCCCTTGTATCTTGCCTCTTTTCTATAAAACAGTCCACGAAAGACTATCCACGAAAGGCACAAAGGACACTAAACTCTAAACCTTAAACCCTAAACCCACTGTCCCTCAATACGCGGCGCGGTATTTTCCTTCGTCTTTGTCTTCGAGCATATTGAGGTATGAGTTGTAGCGCGACTGGGCGATGTAGTGGTCTTCTACCGCCTGGCGCACGGCGCAGCCGGGCTCGTGCGTGTGGGTGCAGTTGCCAAAGCGGCAATCGGCCGAGAAACGGAATATCTCACGGAAATAATGGCATATCTCCTCAGGCTCCATGTTGAAGGTGCCAAAGCCCTTGATGCCCGGCGTGTCGATGACCCAGCCGCCCGCGGGCAACCGCAGCATCTCGCTGAAGGTGGTGGTGTGGGTGCCCGTGTTGTGCGCATCAGAAATCTCGGCAGTACGCAGGTGCACGCCGGGAATGAGACGGTTGAGCAGGGTTGACTTCCCCACCCCGCTGTTGCCGCTGAAGAGGGTGATGCGGTCTTTCAGTTTCCCCTCCAAAGCCTCCACGCCCTCGCCGGTGGCAGCCGAGAGGGCCACGCACTCATAGCCGATGGTCTCGTAGAGCGTCATCATCATCTGCTGTAGATGAAGTTCGTCGGCATTGAGCCGGTCTGTCTTATTAAACACGAGGATGACCGGCACGCTATAAGCCTCGGCCGTGGCCAGAAAACGGTCGATGAAAGTGGTGGATGTCTCCGGGTAGTTGATGGTGACCACCAGACACGCCTGATCGACATTGGCGGCGATGATATGACTCTGCTTCGAGAGGTTCGACGATTTGCGTATGATATAGTTACGGCGGTCATCAATCTTTGTGATGAACGCCGTACCTTCTTGGTTGCGTACAATCTCCACATGGTCGCCCACCGCCACGGGGTTGGTGCTGCGGATGCCCTTCAGTCGGAAATTGCCCTTGATCTTACTATCGACAGTCTGGCCATCGTCGGTGAGGACGGTGTACCAGCTGCCGGTGTTCTTGACGACGAGACCCTTCATCTATACGGTCATGATCTCTTTGTTCTTCGCTGCGAGCAGGTCGTCGAGCTTCTTAATGTACTTGTCGTGCAGTTTCTGCAACTCCAGTTCAGCATCCTTCTCGTTGTCTTCCGACAGCCCGTCCTTGATGGCCTTCTTCAGTCGGTCTTTGATGTCGCTGCGCACGTTGCGCACCTCCACCTTGGCTTTTTCTCCTATCTTATTGCACTGCTTGGCCAGTTCGCGGCGGCGTTCCTCGGTGGGCTGCGGTATGCCCAGGCGGATGATTTCGCCGTTGTTCTCGGGTGTGATGCCTACGTCAGAGTCCATGATGGCCTTTTCGATGGCTCTGATCATCTTCTTGTCCCACGGCCGTATGGCGATGGTGCGCGGGTCGGGGGTAGAAACGTTGGCCACTTGGTTGAGCGGCACCATCTGCCCGTAGGAATCGACTCTCACGCCGCCGAGGATGGCCACATTGGCCCTGCCGGCGCGTATGCGTGCCAACTGCTCTTCGAGGAACATGGCCGCCATTTCCATTCTCTCTTCGCTCTCGTTGAGTGTTTCTTTGACGTCTATCATAGTCGTTTTCTGAATAATTAGTAGTATCTAATAAATAAAGGTATGTGCTTAAAAGTGCCACAAATGTAATGATTAAATTTTGATTGAGCAAAAAAAGCTTGTTTTTTTTGTGCGATTCCGCCAAAAACAATTATCTTTGCAGGCAAATCACATAAGCTATGAAAAAGATACGCACATTGACAGCCGCGCTGCTGATGATGGCCACGGCAGTATGCCACGCCGACGGCATCGAGTATTTAGTGGTGGAACAGACCGATGGCGCCACAGCTCAGACGGCACTGGCCAGTTTCGACAAGATTAAGTTTATCGACGGCCAGATGGTGATTATCAACGGCGATGCCACCATGGCCTCCTATCCTCTCACCGGCCTGAAGAAGATGTATTTCGGCGCCGGAGCCACTGCCATCCAGTCAGTGGAGGTGACGCCGGCTCCAAGCGCCACCGTCGAGGTATATACCACGTCGGGCGTTCTGGTGCAGCGTGGCGACGCCTCGCTCAATGGCCTGCCCCGCGGCATCTATATCGTCAAGGACAGCCGTGGCATAAGAAAGGTGACACGATAATCGTAAAAAACGTGCACGTTAAAAACGTCGTACGTAAATAACGTTAATAAAGTAAATAACGTAAAAAACGTTACACATTAACATTGAGCACTCTATACAAAAATACGATGCAGGGATGTCTTTTCACATCCCTGCATCGCTACTAATAGGGGGGCAGGAGAGCCCTGTCCCTACTCGCAAATATGATGAAACATGCCCAAACTACCTCAACCGTGTAGAACACTAAACACTCAACACTCAACACTAAACATTCTTACAGCCCGAATTTGTAGCCGAAGCCAACGAAGAACACCCCGTTTTTATGGTCGTTCCCGTCGGGGTCGCTGTCTTTGTTCACCTTCGTGAGTCCGATGTTGTAGGTGGCATCGATCACCCAGTGACTGTCAAACTCATACGACAGGCCCACGGGGATAGACACATCTACCGTGTTGCACTCTTTCTTGAAATCGATTCTCGTGTCCGAAGTGGTGTCATAACCGTTTATCTTCGTCTCGGTGGTGTACTTCACGTCGGCCGAAGTCAGGAAGCCCACCTGCACACCGGCTTTCAGCGCCAGGCCCTTCACCAGATAGATATTTGCAGCCACAGGCACCTGTATGTACTGCAGTTCGAGTCCGAAGTCTTCGAGTTTGTTGTCACCGGCCTTGTAGTCGTCCCAGCCGCAGCCTTGCATGCCGTACATCAGTCCCGCCTCGATGCCGACGCGCTCAGCCACCTGATATTCGACGACCAAGCCCGACCGCGCGGCGGCGGCTATCTTTTTATCCAGTTTCACACCGGGAAACAGAGGCAGGGCCTCCATGTTAGAGAGGGTACTGAAGCCGAGGGCAGCAAAGGGTTTCAACGACCACCTGCCGGGTTCATACTGTGCTTTCACGCTTGTGACAGCCATTGCTAAGAGGGCCATCAAAATCATTTTTTTCATAAAGATAATATTTTAATGTTACAATAAAGTGTCATTATATTCAACTTTCGCAAGCTCCGCTTACTCTTTGGAGTTTGGGAGTTTGGAAGTTTGGGAGTTTAGACTATAGTCGTAGCGCACCTTGTTTTTGCATCAAACCAACGCCTAATTTTACTTCTTTACTTCTTTACTTTTTTACTTCTTTACTTTTTTACTTTTACTTCACCCTGACAATCTTGGCGCGGTCGATGGTGCGGCGGTCGGCGCTGATGTTCATGCCCACGGCATAGACGGGGCGCGTGTCGGCGGCGAAGCGCACGGCATAGTCCTTGGCGATGATCTGGTCGGTGGCCTCCTCGGCACTCTTATTGTATTTCAGTTCGAGAATGTAGATGCCGTGCGGCAACTTCAGCGCGATGTCCATCCGTCCGTCTGAGGTCTGGTCCTCGGCCTGGATGTCGGCACCCACAGCGAGGAAACCCGCATAGAGCAATGACTGATAAAGCTGCTCGTTTTGGTTCTTATCCGTGATGCTATACGGTATTCCGGCATACCACTTGCGTATGACCTCGACAAACTGCTCGAACGTCTTGTCTTGGAACCGCAGGTCGTTGAAGGCGATGGCCAGTGCGTCGGCGCTGCCCACGTAGTCCTCCATGTAGTATTGGTAGAGGCTGTGGGCGAAGCCCTCGCGCACCTCTTCATTGGGGAAGCCCAGCGTCCACTGATTGCGCCGTCTGTCGTAGCTTTTCAGCGTCAGGTAGCCGCTCTGGAAGAGCGCCGGTATGGGGTCGGTGATGCGCTCGGTGGGCGCGTCGAAGCGGGACAATTTGGCGGTGTAGCCCTCCAGCTCGGTCAGCGAGATATTCGTGCGCGTGCGCAGGATGTTGATGAGCGAGGTGGGCGTGCCAGAGGAGAACCAGAAGTTCATGATGTCGCCCATGGAGAAGGCGTTGATCAGACTCCACGGACAATAGACATCAGTCATTTCCTTGGAGAAATGGTAACCGTCGTACCAGTATTTCAGGTCGGCCACGATGCTGTCGAAGGTGTGGGTGATGCCTTCATGCCTGTCAAGGTGGTTCTGTTTCTCTACCAGAAGTTCGATATCGGGCTTCAGCTGCGTGAGCAGTTCCTCCTCGGTGATGCCGCAGATGCCCTCGTAGGCGGGGTTGAACGTGAGCTGCTGCAGGTTGTTGAGCTCGCTGAACACCGACAGTTGCGAGAATTTCGAGATACCCGTCAGGAAGACGAACCTGAGATACTGCGCCTGCTCCTTCAATGGCGAGAAGAGCGAGCGCACACGGTTGCGGATATATTCTTGCAGGGCGTGGTCGTTGATGCTGTCGAGCATCGGCGCGTCGTACTCGTCGATGAGCACCACCACGCGCTCGCCCGTCTGCTGGTGCGCCGCCTGTATGATGTCTGTCAGACGGGCTCCATAGCTGTATTCATCGCGGCACGTCACATTCCACCGCCGCTCATGGTCGCTGAGGATGCTGTTGAAGATGGGGTGCACTTCTTCGCGCGCGAAATACTTGCCGCGCGACAGGTCGAGGCGGATGACGGGATACTTGCGCCACTCCTTCTCCATGTCGTAGATGGCCAAACCCTCGAACAGTTCCTTGCGCCCCTCGAAGTAGCAGCGCAGGGTATCCACCAGCAGTGACTTGCCGAAGCGCCGCGGCCGGCTTAAAAAGAAATATTTGGCTTCTGTAGCAACCATCCGATAGACGTATGCCGTCTTATCGACATACCTCGCTCCGCGTTCGCGTATCCAGTCAAACTCATGCACGCCCACGGCATAGCCTATGCGATTATTCTCTTCCTGTTTCATCGTGCTCTCCTTTCGTGCCGCTGATGGCACTCCGCTGCAAAGTTACGAAAAGTCGAGGGCAGAACAAAAGAAACCTGTTTCTTTTTTATGCCGAGACAGAGTAACTTCGCCACAACGTGGCAAAGTTACGAAAAAACGAGTGTCAAGCAAAAGAAAAATCCCTTTTTCTTTTGCTTGACCGAGTGCCAGTAACTTCGGCGAAGCCAAAGTTACGAAAAACATTCTAAATACGTACAAAAACGGATGAAGAAGTTGTCATTAAACGCGACACACGCCCACGGCCTCCGGCCAAAACGGACACACGCCCCCGGCCTCTCCCTCTCCTCCGGCCTTTGGCCACCTCCCCTCGGGCAGGGGAGGAATCCACCCCCTCTAACTTTGAGGGGGAATTGATTAGCACGCCGGTCACGACAAATGGAGGTAGTCTGGGGGCAAGGGGCAGGGGACAAGGGGCAGGAGATATGCCACGAAAACTAAACACGGTACACTAAATACTTTCGTTCGAGTGGAACCAACGGTCGGCGGCCGAAGGGAAAGCCAATCGCAATCCGCCAAAGTTATTTCGCATTGCAAATGCTTATACTCCATGCGGTCGGATTGCGAATCCGACCGAACGAGAGTTCAATGTTCAACGTTCAACGTTCAACGTCTTCACCTCCACCACTTGTCCTTTCTGTGTCTCCACATCGTATTCATACACCGGGCGGAGCGAGGGGACAGGCGCCGAAGTGAGTTCTTCCGATACCAACGGATTCTTGATTGTCGCCCCTGCAAGCAGAGGATTGGGACATGAACCGCTGGCGGGTTTCAGTCCTTTGCCTTTCAGCGGCCAATAGGAACGCAGACGGAGCGTGCCACCAAGAGTGCTGCGGATGGTAGCCGACACCGTAGGTTGCCCGGACGACATACTGCTCCATTTCTCATCAACGATGAAACCGCCTCGTGCTTTCAGACCTTTGACCTCGCCTCCCCAACTGCTGTCGGGCACAGCGGGCAAGAGATGAACGGCGCCGTCATGGCTCTGGAGCAGCATCTCAGCCACACCTGCCGTAAAGCCGAAATTGCCATCAATCTGGAACGGGGGATGAGCATCAAAGAGGTTGGGATAAGTGCGTCCTTTGGCCACCTCCTCCCTGGTGTTCTCTTTAAAATAGTCACCCTCCAATCCCGGCGGCGGCATGAGGTGCAACATATTAGAGATGATGCGGTAGGCGTGATTGCCGTCGAGCATACGGGCCCAGAAATTGATTTTCCATCCGAGGCTCCACCCCGTGGCCATGTCGCCGCGCTGCTGGAGGGTGTTGGCCGCCGCGGCAAAGAGTTCGGGATGGCTATAAGGCGATATCTGGTTCGAGGGGTATAGTCCGTAGAGATGCGAGATATGGCGGTGCTCGTCCTTCGGGTCATCGCCGTCAATCAACCACTCCTGTAACTGCCCGTGCCGTCCTATCTGCATCGGCGGCAGTTGGTCGATAACGGTTTTCAGCCGCTGTTGATAGTCAGTCGGTTCGCCGAGGATGCGCGCGGCGGCCAGCGTATTGCTCAGCGCGTCAAACACAATCTGGTTGTCCATGGTACAACCCGCAGTCACAGCCGTGCGTTTACCCATCGGCCCGTGCTCAGGCGACACCGACGGCACGGCCACCAGCCATCCGTACTGCGGATGCTTTTGCAGATAGTCGAGATAGAAGTCGGCGGTGCCTTTGATGACCGGATACCACTGTCGGAGAAACGCCTTGTCGCCCGTGAAGAGATAGTGCTGCCAGAGATGCGTTGCGAGCCATGCGCCGCCATTGGGGAACATGCCCCACTCTGCCCCGTCAACGGGTCCGGCGATACGCCACAAGTCGGTGTTGTGGTGTGCCATCCATCCGCCGCACTGATACATCTGCCGGGCAGTCACCGCACCCGTCTCACTCAGGTCCTTAATCAGTTCGAAGAGGGGCTGTTGCGTCTCTGACAGGTTGCATACGTCCGAGGGCCAGTAGTTCATCTCGGCATTGATGTTGATGGTATATTTCGAATCCCACGGTGCATTGAACTGGTCGTTCCACAGTCCTTGCAGATTGGCAGGCTGAGTGCCCGGTTGCGAACTGCTGATGAGCAGATAACGTCCGTATTGGAACATCAAGGCAATCAGTCCGGGGTCAGCGGTCTTCGATGAGTTCACCACACGCTTATCCGTTGCTTCAAGGCTTGGTTGCCCCATTCTGAAAGGCGAGTCATTCAAGGTCAGGCTCACCCGGTTGTACTGTTCTTGGTATTTTTTCTCATGCCGTTTCAAGAGTTTTTCATACGAGAGTTTCTTGATGGCATTCAACGTGGCCTCGTTCTTGGCTGAGGCATCTCCGCTCACATCGTGATAGTTGACATAGTTGGTAGCGGCAGCGATGTAAAGGGTGGCCTCTGTGGCATCAGACACATTGATGCTCTCGGTGCCGCCACTCACCTGACCGTTACACTCCACCTTCACCCGGCACTCTGCCTTGAGCGCTCTTGGTATACCCTCATGCTCCACCCCGTCGATGGTAGTGATCAGCGTCTGTCCGTCCACGCGGTGGGTAGCGGGCAGCTGACTGCGCAAGCCGAACGTGAATTGCAGCCGTGCCGAGCCTTCTGTAGCCAAATGCACCACCAATACATCATCGGCCATGGATGCGAAGACGGTATATTTGCAGTTCTCCTCCAATGAAGGATGGCACCAGGTTTCCGCCACCGCCCTGTCAAGATAGAGAAAGCGGTGATAGCCCGTGGGCTGCCCCATCCCGGTGCGGATATACAACTCCGCCATGGGCAGGAACCGCTGTCCGTGCGGCCCTTTGATGAAATATTGGTTGATGAGTTTTGCGGCATCCTCTTCCTTCCCGTCGAAGATGAGTTGGCGCACCTCTGCGAGATGGTCAACGGCCTCAGAAGAGTTGTTGTCATGGGGAGCACCGCTCCAGAAAGTGTCCTCATTGAGGGCTATCACCTCCTCATCACAGCGTCCATAAACCATGGCACCCAGATGGCCATTGCCAACGGGCAGGGCTTGCAGCCAACTTTTAGCCGGTTCAAAATACTTCAATGTGTAATTTTGTGCGCTGAGACATATAGGGGTCAGCAAAAACAGCAAAAAGGAGAAAAACCTGTTCATGATTCAATCTTGGATAAACATTTGCAAAAATAGAGCAAAAGACTGAAAAAAACAAATAAAATCGCATGATTCCACTAAAATAGTGACACGGAATGAGATGATGGCTCGTGATATTGATAGTTTTTGTGCTCGAAAGATACGAGAAAACCGAAAAAGTCGTAAATTTGCAGTCGATGAAAAGGACTTATAACGACATACACTCTGCTGCCGACTTGATGGCGGTGATAGAACAAATCGGGTTTCTTCCGCTCTTAGACAGTGGTATAGCAGGCTATTCCGCCGAAGCCATGGTGGCAGACGACTGCCGATATGTGATACTGCCCGACGGAGGATGGGACTGGCCGCTGTGGAAATGGAAAGGGTCGGTGGTGACGGAAGGGCACTGCGTCTATGGGAAGTTTTTCGACAAGAAGGCGGGGTTCATCAGCCAGACATGGTGGTCTGATTTCTATAACTGGCGGCGCCATACGCATCCAGCGCCAGAAGAGGGGAGCATCGAAGAAGCCATCCTCACCACCTTGCGCGTAGAGGGTAGTATGATTACACGTGAATTGCGTGCTGCCTGCGGTTTCACGGGTCCGAAGATGCGGAGCCGTTTCGACACCTTCATCACCCGTTTGCAGATGGGGTGCTACATCGTGACGGAGGATTTCGTCTATCCCACCGACCGCCACGGCAAGGAATATGGTTGGGGTTGGGCTTTGCTCAACACGCCGGAACAGCTTCTCGGGCGTGATGCCTGCCTTTGCAGCCGCTCGCCCGAGGAGTCGTACCAACGATTGTCAGACCATTTTCACCAGTTATTACCAGGGGCAACCGACCAACAAATCAAACGGCTGATAGGATGAGCCAGATTATTTAGTTACCGTCCAATTCTCATGGATACCACGGTACCACCTTCACCATTTCAAATGCCATCACCTGACATTTCATAAAAAATCGGTGCAAAAAATACGGGAAAAATGGTTCTTCAATCCGTCAACAAAAATGTTAATTATATACAAATAACACAAAACTCGCCAAAACACGGAGAAAACATGCGCTTTTCGGTATTTTTTAGTTAATTTTGCGCGCTCAAAATCATTCAATGAATCATCATGAAGACGACTACCAAATGTCCACACTGCGGCGCTCCTATAGAAGAGGAAGACCTCGTTTGTCAGAAATGTGAATGGGAACTGCACCTGAAAGAGTTAAACAGCAGCAATTTTATCGACCATGTCCAATCGCCATGGTCAAATAAACTTACCACGCTGGCATTTCTCCTTGCGGCTTTAGGCCAGATTTTCCTATTTCTGACCAACCGTGGTATCGACATCAATTTCATTCCTTGGCATAATATCTTGGCAATAGGGCATATCTTGAAAACCATCGGTGAGAGCCTTCTGCTCTTCGCGCTGATGTATGGTTTGCGCTTCGAATACCGGCACCTGACCATCAACTGCTGGCTTACACTGCTGCTATTGTTGATGTACCATCTGGTTGTCGCCTATATGGTCACTAACTATGGTATCCCCGCCGAGGAGCAACGTCCCAAACTGTTCTATTTCATGGCTTCGTGGCTTGTCATGGGCGAACTGAGTGCCATCGTCCTGGGTGTACGACTATACAACGTGTTCGACAGCGACCTGTCAATGACGGGTGGTCTCATGGCACTCGCGGCTCTACTCCATTTGGTGTTTAACTTCCTGCTCCACATGTCAGGAAACAGCCTCGAGGTGGACGCAGCCATCGGACTGATTACCATCTTCTATTTCTGGCATCTGAAACGCCGGTTGCTCGACCACCCGTCGTACGTAAACCGTGAGCATCTGAAGGTGGAATGAATGTTGAATGTTGAGTTTTGAATGTTGAATGTTGAATGGTCGCCTTCGGCGATGAAGAATTGCTGAATTTTGAATGTTGAGTTTTGAATTTTGACGAGTTGTTGAGGTTTATGACCGAACAATTGTCATTCATGGGATATGTTCTTGCCCGTTTTATTGTTCAAAGGACAACGGGGCACCGTCGAGGGTGAAGTCCTTCAACACATATTTATCTGATGTCTTCACATTCAGGAATTGGCCGCAAGTCATGTTAATTTGTTTGATTGTGATATTGTTGCACAGCGAGAGCGGCATGTCTGGTCGGTCGCCTGGCTTATAAAATTGTGTCCATGGATGGATAAAAAGGAAACTGCCACACGAACCGGTGATTCCTTCCACCTTGACATACTCATAATGCTGGGGGGTATCGGGCCGCATCTTCAACCACAGCACACGTTGTGCCTCCTCTACCTTGCAGTTGCGCAAGATGACATTCCTGTCGTAAATGGACTCGCTTCCAAAGGTCAGACAGCCATGAACGAATCCATAATGGCATTGCTGCACGATGATACGCTCATTCGGACCATTGTCAGGGTCTTGGTCCGCCCACGTGCCCTTGCCTCCTTTTAACACCACGGCATCGTCATTGACACTGATATCACAACCGTGAATCAGCACATCGTGACACACATCTAAGTCGATGGCATCACTCGACGGTGCCTTCGCATCCGCGGGGGTATGCGGTGCGTAGATGGTGCAACCGAGATACTTCACCCGCTCGCAACGATAGAGATGGTTGGTCCAAAAAGCACTATTGATGAGGTGCACGTCTTGGACCTGCACATTACGGCAGTTGGAGAGATAGACCAACCGCGGTCGCAGCGCCTCGAGGTTGGTACACTGTGGGTTGAAACGCCTCCGCAACCAGAACTCCTCCCAGAAGCGCAGTCCGTTGCCGTTGATGGTGCCCTTGCCCGTGATAGTGAAACCGTCGATGCCATCGGCATTGACCAAGGCGGCGAAGTAATTGAGTGTCTGTCCCTCCATGCGTGTGCGTCCGATGGGGTAATGCTTGATGGCATCGATGCCTTTGAGCACGCCTCCCTCTTTCAGGTGCAGGTGCGTGCCTTGACGGAAGAAGAGTGCTCCCGTGAGGAATGTGCCGCGGGGCACGACGACCACGCCCCCACCCTCTTGGGCAGCGCGGTCAATCACACCTTGTATGGCTTCGGTCTGCAGCAGGGTGCTGTCAGTTTGCACACCATAGTCGGTGATGACGTACTGCCGGCCGAGCGACGCCACATCAATGCGGGTGGTATCGCTGAACCATGTGTCGATGGGGGTACCGTCAGGCCACCGGTCAGGAGGCGATGCAGGGTTCTTCGCTGCGAGATTCAAGGGGAAAAGGATGAATACTGACAGTGTGATAGCCACAATGAGGGCGGTGAAAGCTGATTTTTGCGGTGTCATAACGCGGTTTTTTAGAAGGATGATGGTTGGCACGCTGACGCGTGTTTGTCTTTGGCACGCTGACGCGTGGAAATTTTTCAAATTAGATCCAAATTTTTCAAATTATCACGCTACGCGTGTATTACTACGGTTTATTATTAAATAAATAGGTGACAAGAGTTGTAAACATTATTCTCATAGCAGTTTTACTCTATCGATTTGACCTGTCGTAGGGTTTCTGTGATACCATTCTGAATAGAGACTCTCGGCTCCGAAATTGATAATCATTCCGTAGGGCAAATGAGTTAGGTTCATATAGTTGAATAACTGTCTGCGATGTATGGTTTCAATATGTGAAACTGCTTTCAATTCAACGATAATATTGGAGTCAATCACCAAATCCATCCTATAATTCTGATCCAGTTTCACTTCATCCCAATAGATAGGAAGATAGACCTGTCTGTCCACTTGATGCCCATTCTGTTCCAACAAGTATTTGAGAGCTGCCTCATAGGCAGACTCAAGCAAGCCGGGTTTGTATTTTGAATGAACCCTCATTGCCTCTCCTGTGATTTCGTGAAAGAACTTGTATTTTCTATTGTATTCATTATTCCAATCCATCGTCTTTATATTTATAGATAAAACTTTGGCGAGCTGACGCGAAGAAATGATTCAAATTATGAATTTGAAAAATTTGAACTAAATTTGAAAAATTTCCACGCGAAGCGTGAAGATCAACCGAGTAATTTCCACGCTAAACGTGCGGAAACATACGACGACGGGGTTAGAATCTACACGGCAGTGTGAGCAACTGATACATCAGGGTGCGTGCCAGACGCTCCTGGCCAGCGTCGTTGGGGTGCAAACGGTCGGTATCGGGCTTGGCAAAGTAACGCAATCCCTCCTCATGCAAGGGGAAGAGTCCCGACGAGGCATTCCAGTCGATGACAGGCACAGCCCAAATACGTCCCGCCTCACACACCGACTGCACGTAGGCATCCACCCACTCGCCGCACTCGTTCTGATACGACTCATCGGGTTGGCAGTTGCTATCGCTAAACTCAGCGAAGGCGCGATGCAACGGCGTGAGCAAGACGATTTGTTTATCGGGAAACATCCGTTTCACTTTGTCGAGAGCGATATTGATGCGTCCGCGATAGGTGTCAGGGTTCATCTGCGGCATGCGCTGCCTACGGGCGACCATAGCCTTGGGTTTGTGGATGCCCGCCATCACGGTGGTATCGCACTCGTCCCACCATTCACCGATGGGAACGCCCGCATTAAAATCGTTGGTGCCCACGAAAATCAGGATGGCATCGACATCTTGTCCGTGGTCGGCCTGCAACTTATCCGCCTGACGCGGGATATCATTCCACTGCCGTCCGCTCACACCATAGACATAGGGTGTGATGTCGAGCCACGATTGTAAGAAATTCCAATACTTGGTTTTCGAACCTTTGTTGTTCGGGTCGGTGATACTGTCGCCAAAATACGCTACGCGCTTGCCTTGCCATGGGTGTGCAAAAGTCACTTGTGCTGAGACATAAGCACAGACGACGGTCATCAGGAGAATGGTCACAAAACGTTTTTTCAACATAATCGTATCGTTTTAACAGAGTTGTATTTTAGTCACTGCAACAAAGGTACGACCTTTTTCTGACAAATAGACAAATAATAAAGAAAAATTATGTTCCTATGTTCATCTGTCAAAAAAATGTTCCTATGTTCATCTGTCGAAAAAAATATGTTCTTATGTAAAAATATTTGTTCTTATGTTCATATGTCGAAAAAAAAGATTATTTTTGCAGAGCAATTACTATTATGTTCGTCTGTTAACAACTAAAAACCAAAACACTATGACAAATCTGAAAATGTACATCAACGGCAAGTTCGTTGAAAGCCGTTCCGGCGAGTGGATTGACGTATTGAACCCCAGCACTGAAGAAGTGACCAGCCGGCAGCCGGCAGGCACCGTGGAAGACGTGGAGGAAGCCGTCAACGCAGCTTACCAAGCCCAGAAACAATGGGCGAAGACCCCGTCGTGCGAGCGTGCCGTTTATCTGCATCGCATGGCCGACGGCATCCGCAAGAATTTTGACAAGTTCCAGGAAATCCTGGTGCGCGAACAGGGCAAGACGCAGGCACTCGCCGGCGTCGAGGTGGGTGTCACCGCCACCTATTTCGACTACATGGCTGAGTTTGCACGCCGCATCGAAGGTGAGGTCATCCAGAGCGACGCACCCAACGAGACAATGATACTGGTGAAGCGTCCCATCGGTGTGGCCGCCGGCATCCTGCCGTGGAACTTCCCCTTCTTCCTCATCGCCCGCAAGGCCGCTGCCGCCCTTATCACCGGCAATGCCATCGTCATCAAACCGGCACAAATCACACCGGAGAACTGCTGTGAGTTTTGTAAGGTCGTGGATGAGAGCGGACTGCCCGCCGGACTGTTCAACGTGGTCACCGGCAAGGGCTCGGTCGTGGGCAACGCACTGGCCAAGCACCCGAAGGTGGGCATTGTAAGTCTGACCGGCAGCGTGGGCGCAGGTGTGAAAATCATGGAGGCCGCCGCACCCAACATCACAAAGGTGAGTCTGGAACTGGGCGGCAAGGCACCCGCCATCGTCTTCCCCGACGCCGACTTGGAACTGGCGGCACAAGCCATCTTGGAGAGCCGCATCGGCAACACCGGGCAGATATGCAACAATGCCGAGCGCGTGTATGTGCATAAGGACATCAAGAAAGCGTTCACCGACCTCATCGTGAAGAAATTCGAGGCGGTGAAGGTGGGCAATCCCGCCATCGAGAAGGATGTCGATATGGGTCCGTTGGTGGAGAAAGCTGCTTTGGAGAGTGTGGAGGCAAAGGTGGCGAATGCCGTGAAGCAAGGAGCCAAGATTCTATGCGGTGGCAAACGCATCGAGGGCAAGGGTTACTTCTACCCCGCCACCGTGCTTGACGACTGCCGTCAGGATATGGATATCATCCACGAGGAAACCTTCGGTCCGGTGCTGCCGTTGGTGGAGTTTGACAACATCGACCAGGTGATTGAATGGGCCAACGACTGTGAGTACGGTCTGGCTTCGTCGGTCTTCACGAAAGACATCGACACCGCCACCCGCATCTGCCGTGAACTGGAGTTTGGCGAGACCTACATCAACCGCATGCATTTCGAGGCCATTCAAGGCTTCCATGCCGGACTGAAGAAGAGCGGTATCGGCGGCGCCGACGGCAAGCACGGTGTAGAGGAATACCTTGTTACCAAGGTGGTGTATCTCGACACACACTACAAGGCATAGCCGAATTCGTCAGTTGAACTGATGACATAAAACTATCATTCCGAAAAAGGGGTGCTCGTGATGAGCACCCCTTTTATGGTTATGACAGGAGGATTATTGCTGTGCGAATCCGTAGCCATTGGTGAATCCACCGTTAGTCATCACATTGGGAGTGAAGGGCCAGTAGTGAATAGGTGCGGTCTCGTAGTCCCAATCGTAGAAGAGGTATTTCTCATACTCATCACGATATTTGAGCAGTTCCGAGCCCCAAGGAACCTCAGTATAACCCTGTTGTAGCAACGTGCCCCTATCATTGTCCGTGAGTTTCTCGAACAAGCCCTGAATGGCCAGATTGGTCAGTGTATTGCCTTTATAATCCAAACCGAATTGTGACCAGTCGTCGTTCACGCCGCGCCATCCCGGGAAGAGGATGGGGTCGTTCTCCATGCCTACGGGACATTGAGCTGTCAGACGATGTTTCACTGCAGCCTTGGCATCCACCTGCTTGGTATAGATGACCGAGGATATGATGTTGCCGTTATCAAACTTGTAGTATCCGTCTTTAGCCAGTCCGTCCATCATCTTGGTGGTCAGATCCTTGATGGCCTTGATTTTTTTACCGATGAGACCCGTACGGATGAGTACTGTACGACGGTCGCCCTCGCCAGCAAATTCAAAGCCGCGCTCGTCGATGATAGCCTCAAGCAGCGAGCCCTCTTTGGCGATAAAAGCATCGACATTAGCCTTGCCAGCAGGGAAGGCACGGTTGCGGATGATAGAGAGGTAGTTCTTAGCCTCAGCATCATTGCCCAACACAGCACATGCCTCGGCATAGCCTAAGTAAATCTCCGACAGGCGCATATACGGTCCGTTGATGCCCGACTTACGTTGGTTGGCCGTCCATGGTTTGGTCTGGCGGTTCTCATCCCATTTATTTAAGGAGATGCCACCACCGTTGGCCTGTGAACCCGGTGCGAAGGGGAGCAAGACCTCAGTTCCACTGGCACCGTTGGTACCCGTGACTGCGCAAGACACATCACGTCGCATGTCGGCCGGGTCGAACACGCCATAGTAGAAGGCGGGATTGATACGTCCCTGGCCATAGTTCTTACAGGGATAGTTATCAGCTTTTGCACCAGTTGAAGGCCGTCCGAAGGAATAGGGGCGAGCGTCGTTGCCAGCACCCTGAGAAATGGACACCTCATAGATGGACTCATCAGCGAAGGCGTTGTCATCACCATGCATCTGCTGGAAGAAATACTGATAGGGGTTGCCGTAAGTGCGACCGCTCTCATTCTGACGCGGGTCGGTGGTATGGAACACAGCCGTTCCGGGGTTGTCGATGACAGCCTTGAAATACTTCTGAGCCAGTTCATAGTATTTCTTGTAATCGGTACGACGGCCATACTCAGCACCGTTGTTCGGTTTGCCCATGGTCTCGAAAGAGAGGGGATTACCCTGCCCATCAAGACGTGTGATGTCGCCGCGGCGTATCTGATAGCCGCCAGCCTCGAGCGCGATACGTCCAATCAGTCCCTCAACATAAGTGCGAGAGAAATAGTTCTTACCCGTCACCCCGGGGATGGAACCCAGACGGTACATCAGCGGAGCAGCCTGCTCCAACTCACCGAGGATGACATCATAGATAGAATCGCGTCCGCAGAGATTGCCGCTGTCAGTGACTTTACCGCTCAGATAAGGCACATCGCCAAAGTACTTGAGCAACTCGCGATATGCGGTAGCCTTCAGAGCCACGGCCTCGCCGTACATCTGTCCCTGCGTGCTCTCTACGCCTGCAGCAATCATCTCATTGAAGCCGTCAGAAGTCTGCAGAGCTTGCACCACGATATTGGCCTCATTGATAATCTTATAGAGGGCAGCATAAGTGTCATCCTCTTTCTGATAGCTGGTCAGCGCGTATTTTCCTGCATAGGTGCCGTTCTGATAGAACGACTCCGGCCAGTGACGTCCGGGCTGGTTCTCAAATTTCTCGGGATGGCGTTCGATGTCAGAGCCAGCCACGTCGGAAGCGTAGAAGAGTCCGTCGCCGAACACCCTGTTCTGTGCGGCGTTCGCCCAGTCAGCGTATGCGGCCTCGAGGGCAGCACGTGCCGTCTCGCTGGTGGAGAAGACGAAATTGGCATCGGTCTTCGATGGAGAATCCGTCTCCAGGAAATCGCCACAAGCGGTGGTCAAGGTCAGCACGCCGGCAGCATATAACATTGATTTGAATATCTTTTTCATAATTGTGTTTCCTCCCTTAAATTAGAATGCGACATTAAGACCGAAAGTAAAGGTTCTGGCGCGCGGATATGAGTTCCAGTCGTAGTTGGGCACGGGGAATCCGTTTTGTCCGCCCGGGCGGGTGTTCACATCCGGGTCAATGCCGTTGTAGCCAGAGATGCAGAAGAGGTTACCACCGGTGAAATAGACGCGCAGGTTGCTGATGCCCACCTTGCTGGTGAGCGTCTTAGGCAGCGTATAACCGATGGTGAGGGTGTTGAGACGCAGATAAGAGGCGTTCTCTACAAACTCCGACGACACCATACCATACTCACAGTAAGGCAGTGCATATTCGGCATTGGCATTGAGTGTAGCCAGAGCCGAGGGGTCGGTCACAGCGTAGAGGTCGCCGTTGGCGTCAATGTCATACATCTTCCAGCAGTCGTCGATGAAGGCCAGACGGTTCCAACCGTAAGAGGTGTTCTTGTTACCCATCATCGAGTGCATACGGTTGGCATTATATACCTTTCCACCAATCTGATAGGTGAAACCGACAGCAGCGTCGAAGCCCTTCCAGTTGGCAAGGAAGTTGAAACCACCCGTGTGTTTCGCCATGGTGTGACCGATGACACAAGCATCTTCTTCAGTCACCACACCGTCCTCATTGGTGTCGGCGAACTTCACCATACCCGGGAAGGCCACCTGACCCTCCGGACGGTTATAAACGCCACCGCCTGAGTAGTTGACCACGCCCGAGATGTCGGGTACACCATCTTTGAGCACCCAAGAGCCATTGACCACATTGAAGTCATCGACAGTATAGAAACCATCCGACTTATAACCGAAGATGGTGCCCACGGGGCTGCCCTCACGGATGATATAGTCGTTGTAGGGGCGTTTCATAGACGAACCCCAGTCGGTGTGAGTATCGGCATTGACACCCTCAACCACTTTCTCCACGTTGTTGTGGTTGTAGTTATAGGTAGCGTTGAAACTCAGGTTGAATTCCTTGCTGCGGACAATCTCATAGAATACGGACAGTTCAAGACCCTTGTTCGATGTCTCACCCACATTCTGATACTGATAGCTGTGTCCGGTGGTCTCAGCCACAGGCACTTTCATCAAGATGTCTTTCGTGGTGTTCCAATAGGCCTCGATGCTACCACGCAGTTTGCCATTCCAGAAGCTGTAGTCCAAACCGAGGTTGCGCGAGATGGTGGTCTCCCACTTCAGGTCGGGGTTGGCGAGGATGTCACCAGGTTTGAAGGTCACGGTACGTTTGTCGCCATTCCAAGTGATTTGCGGCACCCAATACTCTTTGAAGAGGCTGGCGTCGATGTCATCGTTACCTGACGAGCCATAAGAGATACGCAGTTTCAAGTTGTCCAGCCAACCGCGTGTGCTCTCCATGAAGGGTTCATCGGAGATACGCCAACCGAAGGCAGCCGAGGGGAAATAACCCCAATGGTTCTCAGAGGAGAAGTTAGAGCTACCATCGGCACGGAACGTAGCGGTGAAGAGGTAGCGGCCCAGGAAGTCGTAGTTGACACGTCCGAACCACGACAGGGTATGTTTGGGATCGTTTTCTGTGTTGTAGAAGTCAGAGAGTTTTTTGGTCTGCTCATAGTAGTCGTCCTTCATGTTGTACATGTTAATCAGTCCGAAAGCACGGTCCATGCTAAACTCTGAGGGATAACCTGCACCCGTCATGCGGTTGGAGAGACTCTTGCTGGCGAGCACCTCGTTACCGGCGAGCAATGTGAGCGAGTGGTCCTCGCCCAGGCCCTGCACCTCGTAGTTGACGGTGGTGGCCCAGCGAGTGCCGTAGCCATTGCCTTGAGTCAGTTGTGCCTGGTTGTAGGGGTTAGTTGACTGTCCGGCATCCCAGTAGCGAGTCTCGCTCCAGTTACGACTGAGTGAGAGTTCGGTCTTGGCGGTGAGTCCCTTGATGATGTTCCATGTCAGGGTGCCCATGCCACGCACGCGGTAGCGTTTGGTGATATTGGTATAGTTGTCGATGATAGCAGTGGGGTTCTCTTTGTCTTCCACGCTTGAGCTACCCATGGAGAGGAGCGAGGGGTCATCGTTGCCGAACGGATTGTCGATGGGGCGATAGCCATAGACAGAGTTACCGGCGGCATAATCGAAATTGGTGCCTTCAAATTTCATCTCACTATAGCGCAGGTCGGCGTCGAAGGTCAGGCTGCGGGTGATTTTCTGCGAGATTTTGAAGTTGGCGTTCCAGCGTTGGAAACCCGACTTGATACGGATACCGTCATCGGTGAGGTAGTTGACCGTGGCGTAGTATTTCGTATTGGCATTACCACCGGAGAGCGACAGGTCATGGCTCCATGAGCTGGCCGTACGCATCACGTCGTCCACATAGTTGTGCACATCCACGTTGCGGTATTCATTGAGGTGGTTACCGTACTTTGAACCGAGTCCGAAATACTCGGCGATGCCTTCATCCTCGTTATTGCCATAGGCTTTGGCATAGCTCCAGTTGTGCAGCACATAACCGTAAGCGTCTTGCACATCGAGTTTCTTCGGTGCGCTCTTCACCTGATAATACATATTATACTTCACGCGAGCCTTGCCGTCGCCCTGTGAGCCTTTGGTGGTGACGAGAATCACACCGTTGGCACCACGAGCACCGTAGATGGCTGTCGAAGCACCGTCTTTCAGCACATCGATGCTCTCGATGTTGTCGGCGGGAATGTCGCTGATGTCGCTCACCTGCACACCGTCAACGATGTAAAGAGGTTCGTTACTCTGGGTGATAGAGCCTCCACCACGCACGCGGATAGACATGGTGGCACCAGGACGTCCGTCCTGTGAGGTAACGCTCACACCTGGCAGCTGTCCTTGCAGCGCCTGAGCCACGTTGGCCACAGGGTTGGATGCCAGTTTGTCGCCGGAGACAGAAGCCACGGCACCGGTAAGGTCGCGACGGCGCATGGTACCGTAACCGATGACCACCACATCGTCGAGTGTGGTGTTGTCTTCCTCGAGCACGATGTTGAACGAGCTTTTACTGCCGACTTTCAAGTTCTGCGTCTTGTAGCCGACATACGAGACATTAAGGACGTCGGACGATGACACGTTGGTCAGTGTGAAATTGCCGTCGATGTCAGTCACGGCACCATTAGTCGTGCCATTAGCCACGACGGTCACACCAATCATCGGTTCGCCGTTTGAGTCCTTCACTGTGCCCTTGACAGTTTGCTGCGCGTATGCAGCGAAACCCACAATGAGCAATAGCAAAGCCACAAAGGCTCTCTTCAATTGTAGTTTCATCATGTTTGTAAGATAAAAAATTTGACTTAGTAGATAGTTTGTCGGGTGCAAAAGTAAAAACATTTTTCAAATAATAAAAAAAAATGTTTAAAAAATATTGTCACAATTAAAAAAAACTATACTTTTGCAGCGTTGATGCCATTGTTTCATCACCCTTTTATTTCTTTGGGCCGTTAGTGATAGTCGGCTAGCACGGGAGCTCCGCAAGCTCCTAGGACGGGTTCGAGTCCCGTACGGTCCACCTTTCTGAATGTTGAATGTTGAATGTTGAGTGTTGAATTGTCGCCTGCGGCGATGAAGAATTTTGAATGTTGAATGTTGAGTGTTGAATGTTGAATTGCGATGAAGAATTCAACATTCAACACTCAAAACTCAGCACTCATCTTGGCAGATGGAAGGCGCGTGTCATCTCTGCCATCTGTTCGTCGCTCATACCTTCGGGTTCGAAGCCCATGCAACGCGAACTGATATAAATCTTGGCACTCTTGGAGAGCACATCAATCTGGTCGAAGGCATCCATCACATCGAGACCTTTGGCAAAGACACCGTGCTTCTCCCACATCACCACATCATACTCCTCTAACTCTTTGAGGGTGGCTTGGGCGAGGTCGTTGGAACCCGGCAACTGATAAGGAACGATACCGAGTCCGAGTGGACAAAATGCCTTGGTCTCAGGAATCATCGACCATAAGATACGTGTGAGTACGTCCTTGCCGAGGAACGCACGGTTGTGGCTCATGGCCACCAGTTCAATCGGATGAGTGTGCACCGTGGCCTTATAGCCGGAGCCAGTAGCAATCTGACGTGCGTGGACAATCAAGTGGCTAGGCAACTCGCTGGTCGGCGCCACAGGTTGGTCGGCGATGATGACATACGAGGCGCAATCGTCGAGGATGCGTATGATGCTGCCGTTTTCCATGGGCCGGCGCGCCAGGTCGCGCATCCTTTTGCCTGTGCCTTTGCAATAGAAGTAACAACCCTTGAGTTCGGGCAGTGTAATGCCGATGGGTCGCACGTCGCTGATGGCTGGCATCTGCCGCATCTTATCATCGGCGAACTCTGTAATATTCACTGTGATGTTGCCGCCATTGCGCTCGGCCCATCCGTTTTGCCAGAGGTAGCCTGCCACCTCGGCAATCTTCATGACTTCCCGCTCCAGAGCGGGTCTGCTTGTTAATATGCTCATGTTTGAATGTTGAATTTTGAATGTTGAATGTTGAATGGTCGCCTACGGCGATGAAGAATGACGAATTTTGACTAATTGTTGAGGTCTATGACCGAAGTCGCATCTTGATTCATTCCCCGTAACGTTCTTTGGTGATTTGTTGAAGCGATTTGCCTCGTGTATTGGGTGCACCGATGAAACCGACGATGAGGGAGATGAGCAACAGGGCAATCATACAGTAAGCAGCGATGGTGAAGCCCTCGCCATTCTCGCCATAGATATAGGTGAAGACGAGTCCCCACACTGCCGACAGACCACGAACGATGAAGAACATCAGTCCCTGCGCACCGGCACGGAACTTGGCCGGGAACAGTTCAGTGCCCCACAGTGCGTAGAAAATTTGCACAGATGTGCCGCCCTGGATACCCCAGAGGATGGCGAACGCCCATAGTCCCACCTTGCCGTTCACACCGATGGTGACGATGATGAGCCATGCCGAGATGGCCACAAGCAGTCCGAACACATAGATGAGTTTATGGTTACTCTTGTCGATGAGCTTCGACACGATGAAGGTGACGCCCACGATGATGGCCCATTGTATGCAGTTCATCCAGTTGGCCTGTTCGTTGCTCACGCCGCCCGCCGTCTCATAGATGTGCGGTTGGAAGAATCCCATGACCGATGCCACGAGGTTCCACGTGAGGTAGATACCAGCGAGGAAGCACACCGTCTTCACCGCCACCTTGCTTTGGAACAGCACCTTGATATTATCTATCAGTCCGGCCGTCTTTCCTTTCTCCTTCGCTGTCTCAAACTCCGCGCTCTCGTGCAACTTACGTTGCAGGTTCCATGCGATGAACGCCACGATGAAGAGCGAGAAGAAGACCACACGCGAAGAGAAGACATTGAGTGCGGGTTCAGACAGACCTGCTCCGCCGATGGCATGACCGAGGCTCTGCACCCAGCTGAACAGATAACCGCCCGGGGCGAAGAGCATGCCAAGCAATAAGATACACATCGGCCCGATGCCCCACGACATCTGCGAGATGCAGATATTACGTCCGCGGTTGTTGATTTCCGAATTTTCGGAGATATAGGTCCACGAGGCTGGCACGCCCACACCGACGGAGACACCGGTGATCAGGAATCCGGCCAGCAACATGGGGAAGTTGACACTCAGCATGATGAGCAACACGCCCGTCATATAGACCAGGAGGTTGTAGGTGAAGATGAACTTACGCCCGTACTTGTCGGCGAGGAACCCACCAATGATGGCGCCGAGTGCCGCGCCGAGACAGTTGGCACTGATGAAATTGAGCCAGCCGAGATGCACTTCCGACAGTCCGAGATAGTTCTGCCAAAGGGTCAGTCCACTGGCACCCGCCACAATGGCACCGGCATCCAGATAATTGGTGAGAGACACCGCGATGGTGCTCTTGAGAGACCCACCCCCCGGCCCCTCCCTTGTAGGGAGGGGAGTAGATTGATTGTGAGATGATTGATTACTCATGGAGATCGTTTTCTATTTGTTGTAATACATTTTCAATGTCGAATAATAACAACCACGCCCCTCCCTACAAGGGAGGGGAAGGGGGTAGGTCTTACCTGCACACCACATCCACTTCTACATTGAAGATTTTGGCCACTTTGAGGATGGTGTTGATATGATGTCCTACGGCGGCAGCCATGTGGTGGGTGGGACCGGCCTCGCTCCAGCGGTTGCAGAACTCACGTGCGCCGATGGAGAAGCGTGTGCGCATGTTGGTGTCGCCGAAGGTGAAGATGGGACCGTCTTCGTTGACGCCCTCTGCCACGACAAACTTAAACACGCCGTTCTTATCCTGCGTGATGCCGAGATAGGTGACAGGGCCTGTGGGCGGGTAGAACTGGGTGAGGTAACCACCGCCACTCTTGCCATGGAACACAGGCACAATCTTCATGGTGGGCTTCTTGGCTTGCGAGATGTCGAAGTCGCCCGAGCCGGAATGGCCGATGATGCAGATATCCTCGTTGAAGTCGATGGAGTACATCTCCGAGAGTGTGCCGGTGCCAGAAATAGTCTTCAGAATCGACATGGCCATGGCCACCTTCATGTCGCCCTCCACGGCACAGGCGGTATGCTGTTTGATAAGCATCGAGAAGGCCGGAATGAGCATGGAGTCGAGTTTCCCGGCAACACCCTTAGCGAAACCGTCATAGTGCGAGGCGATAAGGCCCAGTTGTTCATCTTTCACCCACTGTTCGAAGGCCACCACATAGCGTGCCATGTCCCACACCTTCTCAATGGTGCCGCCACCTTCAATGTCGAACGTATCGAGGATGTCCTGCGCTTTGGCACGGATGGCCTCCTCGTCGTTGATATCATCGGCGATGGCCCACATCTTCTCCCAGTCAAACTGTTTGGTGTAGAGCCACATGCGGTGGTAGAGGTTGGTCTCATCGATATAGAGATCCATCATGCCGGGATAGGGTCGTCCTATCTGTGCGATGTTGGTGTCGCGGAAACGGCGTCGCACCTGTGCGGCACGGCACCAGTCTTCAATCTCGGCTTGCACCTGCGGGTCGCCGCCTTCCACCACACCGGTGATGACGGCATGGCGTTTTCCGGCGCGTTCCAGGTCGGCCACCATCTCGCCCACGGCTCCGCAGGCATAGAGTTCGCCGAGCCAGGTGGGGATGTCGGTATTGGCATAGTCGGGTGCTTTCTTTTTCTGCACGTTCACCAGCACCACGGGCACGTCGAGGTCGCGCACGGCGGGCAGCATATTATACGAGGTGGCGTAGGTGAGCAGTTGCAAGATGACAAGGTCAACATCGGCTGCACGGAACTGGTCGCCGGCTTGTTGTGCTTGTTCTTTGGTGGTCACCAGTCCGCCGTCGATGATTTCCACGGTGTCGGGCAGTGTTTGTTTGAATGCCTCGTATTGGCTTTCGAACTCAGGAACGAGTTGCGGGAATTGCGGCAGGTATGCTCCTAATGCGATGGAGAACACCCCTACCCTTGCTTTGGTTTCTACTAATGGTTTACTCATATATCGTTTATTTACAGAATTATTCTTTTATAATGATTTTGGTGTAAATCGTTTTGTCTCAACACTGTTGGCGATGATGCGGCGCATCTGCCAGATGTCGGTGACGATGCCGGCGGCTTTGGCCTGGAGCATGATGTTGCCAATGGCTGTGCACTCCTGCGGACCCGCTATCACCTCCACGCCGAGCACATCGGCAGTGAGCTGATTAAGAAGGCCGTTGAGCGACCCGCCACCGATGACATGCAGCACACGCAAGTCGTGCCCGGCAAACTCTTGCAGCCATTCGAACACCTGCTTGTAGCGCATAGCCAACGAGTCGAAGATGCAACGGCAGATTTCCGCCGGCGACTCGGGTACAGGTTGGCCCGTCTGCCGACAATACTGCTGTATGGCCTCAATCATCGACGGGGGATTGGCAAACGCCGGGTCGTCGGGGTTGATGATACTGCGGAAGGGTTCCACCGTCATCGCCGACCCCTGCAACTCGGGATGAGAGAGTTGCCGCACCTCTGCGGGCCACTCCTTGCGACACCGCTCATAGAGCCACATGCCACAGATATTCTTCAAGAAACGGGTGGTTCCCTCCACCCCACCCTCGTTGGTGAAGTTCAGTTCATAACTGCGGTCGTTGATGACCGCCTCGCGCGTCTCTATGCCCATGAGCGACCATGTGCCGCTGCTCAGGTAAGCGAAGTGCTCGTCGGATGCTGGCACGGCAGCCACGGCGCTTGCCGTGTCGTGTCCGGCCACCGCCACCACCGGTACGGGACCGAGGCCGGTGATATGCTGCACCTCATCGGTCAGCGTGCCGATGATGGTGCCGGGCATGACGCTGCGACCGAACTGCTGCCGTTGCACCCCCACGCTCTCGAGGAGCAGCGGGTCGAGGTCGCCCGTTCGGGGGTCGAGCATCTGACTGGTTGAAGCGATGGTATATTCGCACACGGCCTCTCCGGTGAGCATCCATGCCAGTGCATCGGGCATGAAGAGGATGCGTTGCGCCTCGCGCAAAGCCGCGTCATGATTCATCCTCATGGCATAAAGCTGGAAGAGCGAATTGAAGTTCATGAGTTGTATGCCAGTGATGCGATACACCTGTTCGCGTGGTATCACCTCATCGAAATAACGTTGCATGGCCTGGAAGGTCTGCGGGTCGCGGTAGGCGATGGGGTTGCGCATGATGGCGCCATCGTCGGCGATGCACACGAAATCGACGCCCCAGGTGTCGATACCGATAGAGGCGGGCGTGATGCCCCGCGCCACCACCGTTTTCAGACCACGAATCACCTCGTCGTAGAGGGCGAAGATATCCCAATAGAAATGTCCGCCGGTCTGTATGAGACGGTTGTCGAACCGTGTGACCTCTTCTTGTACAATACGTCCGTCATCCAGATGTCCGATGATGGTTCTGCCGCTGGTAGCGCCCAGATCGACAGCAAAGAAATATGTTGTGTCTGGCATAGATTTGTTGATTGTTTTTTAAGTAGATGTGTATGAATACGGACGAAATCCGCTTGATTGTGCAAAAATAATGAAATAAACGGGAACTACAAAATTTTAACGCAAGAAATTAAAAAACCTCTCCCATCGCGGATGCGATGAGAGAGGTAACAGAGCCCCTTGGTGTGGGGGTTAGCGTGCGAATCTATTAATCCCAGACGGATTTAGAAACGGGTACCTCATTCTCGTCAAAGGAGGCTTGGTTGGAGAGGTCTTCACCTTCTTCGCCTTCTGGAATGGAACCCAATTCTTCATCTTCCATGATACCACCATTGTAGATGATATATTTGAGCTCGGGTTTGATATACTCTTTCATTTTCATTAGCTCTTTAATATTAAACAATTCGGCTGCTTACTTCTGGATCATCTTCTTACCATTGCGGATGATGACGCCCTTGTAAGATGCGTTCACTTTCTGACCACTGAGGTTGAAGGTATCACCCTTCTCGTCAGCAGCGTCTGTAGCGATGGCATCGATACCAGTCAACGTGTCAAGATCGAAGAACAACTCATTAGCGTTGGCACCCTCAGGCAGGAGCAGATAGCACTTGTCGACACCGAAGGTGTAGCCTACACTCTTCTTCTGGAATCCCATTTTCTGCTGCTTGGTAGAGTAGAACAGGCCATAGACACGACCATAGTCTTCTTCCGTCACAGTATATTCACCTTTAGAGGTAGCCACGAGCAGATTGTTGTCGATGTCCTCGGGCTCATTTGCAGCCACAGGAATCTGGTAGGTTCCCTGAGCAGCGTAAACCAAGATACCGGTATTAGCAGGCACTTCGGTCACCGCCTGGCGAGTGAAGATGGTACCTTCCTTACCCGTGATGATATAAGCAGTGACATCTGTCGACGAGAAGTCGAGCGGATACTTGCTGCTGAACGAAGCAGCACCACGCACGCCAATAGTCACCTCCACAAATTCAGGAGTCTGTGTGAGCGTGAAGTCCTTTGTCAGCACGCCATCAACAGCCTCGGCGAAGCTGACATCCTCAGCGACCTCATCATCGTAGCCTTCAGCAGAGACGGTCGCATCGTAGGTACGTGTAGATTGAATCACGCTGATGCTGTAGTTACCGTCGTCATCGGTCGTGCCCTCATACTGCACCTGGTCACTGTCGGCACTCACGAGCGTAACAGTGGCATTGGCAATAGGCTGGTTGTCAGCGTCGGTCACTGTACCGGCGATGGTGGGAATGGTAGCTTCAATTGACAGATAGGCAAGAGGATTATACTTCATGCTGGAAGCATTACTCCACTTCATATTGCTATATTTACTATCATAATTGAAAGACAAAGATGCCCATCCGCCTTTTGTTCCTTCGAAGTAAACGCGAAGGTCAGAGCTTCCGTCATAGACAATCGGTTGGGGAAGCGTTACCACAATGTCGTTCTCACCTGATACAAATGCCATTGTACCATCATATATGGTCACTTCCTGCATGGCAGATTTGTCGGGACTATTATACGTGATTTCGCCTGTGCTTGTTCCGACCCATGCTGTCAAGGAGTTAGAAATGGTCTTTGCACTTGAAATGGTTCCCTTAAACGTGATGGCAGTAATCTTAGTACCAGCAATCACACCAAACTCCTCCAATTGAGCAGCTGTGTAAAGGATGTCAGACGTAAGAGCATAGTTATCCAGATTGTAGAAGTCGATGATGGCATAATCTCTCGATGCCGAACCAGAACGCTGCGTTCCGACTACAATCTCGCTGGAAGCCTCTTCTTCAGCAAACGTCACGTTCACAGGCTCAGTCTTGGTAAGGATGTTGCCCTCGTTATCGGTGATGGCGATAGTGACAGGATAGGTGCCAGCCTTAGGCGACAGGAAGGAGACAGAAATGGCTGTGCCAGCTGCAGAGAGCGCAGGTGTCATCGGCAGTTCCACGGTGCCCTGCTCGGCAGTAGATTTGATGTCGCCAATACCAACCATAATCTGATAGTCTTCAGCTGCAACAGCCGCCAAGCCATAGTTCTTCACATTGACAGTAGCCGTAGCGGTCACGTTCTGCATGGCCTCTGTAGGAATGTTGGTGGTACCCAAAGCGAGGTCGTAATCGACATCAGCCCGTGTCAGACCGTAAATCTCATCGACGTATGGACGACCGGTGATTTCGAAAGCAAGATAGTAGTCACCAGCCTCTGGGATGGTTACCTCGAAGGTCTGGTAGTCGGTGGTCATACCCTCGGTGGTGAAGATAGGAGTCTTCTCCACTTCAGTGTCAGTCAATGCGTCACGGGTAGCAGCGGCATACACCACCACTTTACCAGAGGTGTTATATGAGTTATAATACTTCGCATCAAACTGTATCTTCTCGCCGGCAGTAGCCGTCAGTTTCGGAGTGATGAAGAGGTTATTCGTCGTACTACTTGAAGAAATATAGTAGTTAGGAGCAGAATAAGTACCACCATTTGTCATACTCACATTGTTCTGATAGGTAGAACCAGCAGGCCACTTGTTGTCATCGAAGTTAGCATACCACTTGTTCGGGTCGAGTTTTGTACCACTGACTGCGATGGTGAAGGTAGCGTCTTCGCCAGCACCATTCACGTAGGTGATGACCATGTCGCCACTGTATGTGCCAGTCTCTGTGGCAGAGAAGATGATGTCGAAGCTCTGCGAAGCAGCAGCAATGCCCTCATTGGTGCCATCGAATGCGCCCACTGTCAGTGGTGTCTCCACAGAAACGGTGTAACCCTCAGGCAGACTGATGCTCTTCACGTTCAGAGGAGCAGAACCCCAGTTGACCAGGTAGTAAGTCTGTGCATCCTCTTGATTGGTCTTGCCAAAAGCAATCGGAGTGGTGTAATCAGAAGGCTCAGACCACTTGCTTGTCGGCAATGTCTTGACGAAGTGGAACTTCGGCTCATTCTTCACAGTGAAGTCGAAGGTCTCAGACTCGAACTTGGTTCCATCAGTAAACTCGAACACCACCTTGGTGCCTTCGAATGTCGTGGTGCTCTCCACCTCAGGTGTGAAGGTGAAGGTGAAGTCTTTGGTTGACGTAGCACTGGCGGTCAGAGCCACGGGAGTGCCAACAACCTCGTTGTCACCATAGATGTACTTCACGGTATAAGCATCGGCAGTCTCATTGGTCAACGGGATAATCGTCACTTTGGGTTTCGATGAAATCTCAGCACCGCTGTTGACCTCGGCATCCTGCCAAGTCACCTCCTTGATATAGAGGTCGTGAGTCACATCCACCTTCTGCAAACCGACGAGGTTGTCAATCTTGACGCCATAGATAGCAAATGCCACATAATAATCGCCTTCGGTATCAAACGTGATAGCCTGGTTCTGATAGGCAGTTGTCAAATCAGCAGCGGTCACCGAATAAACGGGCTCGCCCCATGTCTGACGGTCGGTAGATACATATACTTTCAAATTGTATGAAGAGCTACTTCCTGCTTCCCGAGCCACGTCGAATGTCAGTTGGTCGCCAGCATTGGCATGGAGTTTCGGGGTGATGAACTTATTATTGACGGTTGCATAGCTGCTGCTTGTATAAGAATACAGATAGCCATCGTAGTTACCCGATGACACGTATGTAGTACCCTGACGAACGCCGTTTTCTGCCAAAGAACCTTCGGGGAAGGTGACGCTTCCAGAGGTAGAACTATTGAATTCTGCAAACCATGTGCCAGCACCGATGACAGTAGTCGAGATGGACATGGTGTGGGTCTTCTCCGTACTGGAGGCGTCCATATATTTGACAACCACATCGCCACTGAATGTACCTGTCTGAGCAGCATCCTGCGTGATGTCGATGGCCTTAGACGATTTAGCGTCAACGATGGCAGCCACCCAGTGACCCACCATTTCGTCTCCATTATAACTGTCTAACACATAGCCGCCACCTTGCAGCGTGAGATTGCCCGTCTGATTCCATTTAGCATCCCAGCTGGGAGCACCGTTGGGGTTCATCCTTACAAAGATGACATTATTGTCGAGGCCTTCATAGACATCATCATTTCCAGCCACCCAACGGCCATCTTGTCCGTCAATCCATGTCCAAGCATAGAACACAGCACCTGCATCGTCAAAGCCACTATGAATGAGTTTCACACTGGTACCACCGTCAATGGCTGTTGAAGTGAAGCCATCGGGCAGCGTAATGCTATTAACAATGAGCGGTGCAGTACCGTCATTGTAAATCTCATAGTTCTTCGTGGTCGATTCGGAAATCGTACCCCAAGCGGCATTGGTAAGGCTTGACGTTGAAGTAGAGCCAGCCTCACGGAACAGGAATTTAGGTTCGTAAGCGGCAGAATTCGCATAGCGGAACGAAGACGAGGTGGTACCCGTCACATTCTCCCTAACATACCAATACGAATAACCAGACACGTACGGCACAGTAAATGACACATCGATAGTTTTGGACTCGCCAGCCGCCAAATCCTCTGTAATAGCGACGGTCGCATCATCATAATATGTATCGGCTGCGGAAGAAGTTCCTTTTGCCAAGGTAATTGTGTAATTCTCTGTCGAGCCAGCGACAAAGTCCACATCACCATTGTTCAACAAGGCCACTTTCAGTTTCACCAACATATTTCCATCAGGCTGCTGATAGAAAATGGGGTATGTACCTTGGTACTTTTCGTTTCCGTTCTCGTCCATCACTTTGGTGACACTCAAGCTTGACTCAGCCACGATATCAGCAGTAGTTGCGGAGAAGTTGTCTAAATACACATACTGAGCACGGATACCGATGCGCTGTGGCTCTGACACCTCAATCGTCACGGCAGTCCACTCGGCACCAGTAGTAGAGGTCCACTCCTGGCTGGTTAACTTCGTATCACGGGCAGTGCCAGCACTGTTCAAGCTGTACAGCTCAACGAATGCCTTGTTAGAGGAAGAAGCCGAATAGGGATAAGCATAAATGGTCACTGTACCCGACACGACAGGTGTCACCAGCATGTCGTAAGTTTCGGTGCCAGAAGAGCCCCAATCGTTCTTCATTTGTTTCATGGCCAGCAATGCGCCCGAACTGTCGATACCATCGCTTTCTTTCCATGAATAAGACATATTATTGTCGTAGTAGGTATCTACGTCAACAATATGTTGCCAATTTGAAGCGACTTTGAAATCGCTGCTTGAGGTCGCTATTTCCGTGTTGAAATTCACGGTATAGTCGGCCCTTGCTTCGCTATACCCCAGCACAGCGAGCAATGTCAGTAGTAGAAATTTTGCTTGTTTCATAAGCGTTAGAATTGAGTGAATATATAATAATAATGTAAAGACGTAGGGTTGTGTTGGCGAAAGAAATGCCGAAACATGATGAAATAACAACCTGCAAAGTTACGATTTATTTACAAACTGCCAAAATTTTGGCCGATTTTTCTGAAAAAATATCATTTTACCCTAAAATTTGTCACATTTTTGACAGAAGCACATATTTTTAATGTAGAGACAGGGCGTGCTTTTTTGACAGAAGAACAGAAGGACATATTTTTAATGTAGGGACAGGGCGTTTTTATTTCTTTTTATTTCTTTTTCCTCCTTTTTCCTCCTTTTTCCTCCTTTTTTATATTCTCTTCACCATGATAAAAAAACGCTGACACTTCTTTATGAAGGAATGAATCAAGGGGACAGGTACTTTGACCCAGGATTGGGTCAAAGTACCTGTCCCCTTGATTCACGTTCAACGTTCAACCTTCAACGTTCAACGTAATCATTCCCACACCGTCTTACTCTTCTTATAGACGTTCATCTCGTCGAAGATAGTGCATTCCTCTGCCGTTTCCTCCGACTCATCATTGGGGTCGAACACTTTCTCTGAGCCCAAGAGGACAGCCTGTTCATGAACGATGGAGAGATACTTGATCTCAGGTCTGATATATGTTTTCATGACAATACGATTTTAGGTGATCAATGCTTCACATATTTTCTGCCATTCTGGATGACCACACCACGGTAGGAACGCTCCACTCGCTGTCCGGCGAGGTTATACATCGGTGCGTTGACATCCAACTGTCCGGAAACAGCGGTGTCGATGCCGTTCACTACACCACCCTCTTCGAAGGTGATGCCATACTTCGCGGCGGCATCGGCCAACTCATCCGTCAGCCGGAGGTAGGCCTTGCCCGCAGCCAGGGTCTGCGAGGTGTTGGTCACGAGTTGGAATCCACATTCGTCGCCCACCTTCACATAAAGATAGACGGTCTTAGCAGCGATGTCTTCGTCGGTCGGTGTATAACCCTCAAGGGCAGGTTCAAGCAAGTTGTCGGCAAAGGCTGCCTCATCGGCCTCGTCGACCTTAGCCACCGGAATCTGATACTTACCGGCAGCACCCTTCAGGAGGAGACCCTCCTCGGCAGGAGCGACGGTATTCACCTCGTCGGTGATGATATATGCCGCGTTGGTGGTCACCTTGCCAATCGCCTTGTAGGCAGTCAGGCCCTCCACATCGGAGAGGTCGAGCGCATACTTGCTCGACAGCGTTGTGCCCGTGCGTCCCTCCAAGATGGTCACCTCAACGAACGCCGGTGTGGCCATGAGGGTGAAATTCTGCGTCAGTACTCCATCCACAGCCGCAGAAAAATCAAGGTTCTCGACGGTTGTCTCGTCATAGCCCTCGGCAGTGACTGTCGCATCATAGTTGCGCGTTGACTGGATGACATTGAAGTTGAACTTACCATCAGCATCGGTTGTGCCTTCATACTGCACACCTTCGCCATCGGCACTCTTAAGTGTCACGGTAGCGTCTGCCACGGGTTCACCCGACTCGTTGGTCACTGTGCCAGCGATAGCGACAGGGTTGACAGCCAACGATAAATAAGCCACAGGTTTACCACCCACTGAACTATAAGAGCCCGAACCATGCGCGTAATAAGAATACGGATAGTCCGTGTCAATGTCAAATGCTATTCCTAAATACTGCCCGTGTCCATTGATGTTCGTAAAGATATGGATGCCGGAGACGCCATCATAAACAATAGGATTCTCTGACAAGTCAATGATAAACTCATGTTCAACATTTTGAGTGAAAACGACTGTCTCCTCGTTATAGACCTGAACATGCGTCATGGCCTCTTTATCAGGCGACATGGCAACAAAATCATTTACATTCTCTTGTGCTATCCACACATCAACAGATAGATTGTTGAACGTCCTTGGCCCCCCCGGAGTTCCGATGAACTTAATCTGCGTAATGGTCGCACCGCTTGTCAAGCCAAAAGCTTCCAACTGTTCCGGAGTATAAATCCAGTCGGCCATCGCCTTTCCTGAACTGTCATCTGCCCATGTAGCATAGAACGGGACATAATTACTGGTTGATTTCTTATTGCCAATGACTAATTCTCCGCTTGCCGTTTCCTCAGTGAACGTCACATCCTGTTCTACCTCAATGAGGCTGTTTCCCTCCGTGTCGGTAAAGGCAATGGTAACGGGGAAGGTGCCTGCTTTCGGTGATTGTATGCTGACGCTGACCGATGTGCCGTCGTCGGAGAGTTTCGGAGTCATCTTCAAGGTCACAGGACCCTCCTCTGCAGTGCTCTTCACATCGCCGATGCCCACGAGGATGAGATAATCTTCGCCAGCCACATCTTCAAGACCGAAGTTGCGCACATTGAATGTTGCTGTCATGGGGATGTTCTGCATGCCCTGTGTCGGGATGTTGTACGAGGCGAGTGCCAAGTCCAAACCCGTCTCGCCAAGTTCCAATCCATACACCTCATCCACATACGCCCGGTTGCTGATTTCGAAACCGATATAGTAGTCGCCGGCCGACGGGATGGTGAACTCAAAGGTCTGCATCGTAGCAGTCAGTCCACGTTCACCATTCACGCTGAACAGTTCCTGACGGTTGCCCGCTTCGGTGTCAATGAGGTCGTCGCGCGTGGCGGCGGCATAGACCACCACCTGACCTTCCGACCACGATGAGTTGTACAGCTTAGCGTCGAACCGCATGGTCTCGCCAGTCTCGGCAGTCAACAACGGCGTGATGAAGAGGTTTTTGGAGGTGGCCGAAGAGACGATGGCATAATTGTCTTCAGAGACATACGTGACGCTCATATTGTCCTGATAGGTCGTGCCCAGAGGGAATTTGTTGTCATCGAAGTTGGCATACCACTTGGCTGGGTCGAGTTTCGTACCGCTGACAGGTAGGGCAAACGTAGCCTCTTCGCCTGTGGCGTCGATATAGACCACCTCAAGTTGACCACTATAATCGCCAGGTGCTTCAGGATTGAAGATGATATCCACAGGCTGTGCGGCTGCACTCAGATTGTTCTCATTGAAGGGGGCCACGGTGAGCGGAGTCTTGACAGAGGCGGTGAAGCCCTCGGGCAGACGGATGTCGCTGATGGTAAGCGGTGCGGTGCCCCAGTTGTAGAAATAGAAACTCTGCGTCTCCTCCTTGTTGGTGCGGCCGAAGACGATAGGCTCGCTGCGGTCGGTCGGCTCATACCACTTGCTTGTCGGGATGCTGTTGAGGAAGTGGAACTTGGGCTCGTTGGTGACGGTGAAGTCGTAGGTCTCTGTTTCGATGGTGGTGCCGTCTTGGAACGTGAACACCACTTTGGCACCCGTGAACGCCGTGGTTTGCTCCACCACCGGAGTGTAGGCGAACGAGAAACTCTTCGAACTCGAGGAGGTGTTGCTGGCAGTCAGTGCCACGGGCGTGCCCTCCACCACATTGTCGCCATAGATGAACTGCACGGTATAGTCAGAGGCTGCCTCGGTGGTCAGCGGTATCACATCCACAATGGGTTTGGTCTGGGCCGTTCCGCTCTTGATGCTGGCGTCGGGCCAGTTGACACTCTTGATATACATATCGTGTTCTACCTCCACCTGCTGCAGACCGACGAGGTTGTCGATGCGCACACCATAGACGGCGAAGGCCACATAGTAGTTGCCCTCTGTGGGGAAGTTGACCGTGAAGCTTTGGAATGCCGTTGTCAGGTCGGCCGCGCTCACCGTCAAGACGGGCGAGCCCCAATCCTTGCGGTCGGTCGAGATATACACCTTCACATTGTAGGTAGCCGAAGCGCTTTCGTCGCGTCGTGCCTCGAAGGTCAGCGCATCGCCGGCATCAGCATGGAGCAACGGAGTGATGAATTTATTGTTCTCCGAAGCGTAACTGTTTGACGTATAGGAATAGAGATAACCATCGTAGTTGCCAGCCGACACATAGACGGTGCCCTGACGGATGCCAGCCTCGGCCACAGACCCAGCGGGGAAGGTAACAGAAGCCTCCCTGCTGCTGTTGAAGTCGGCCCACCATGTGCCCGCCGCGATGACAGTGGTCGAAAGTGCGAGGGTGTAAGTGGTCTCGTTACCATTCTTATCGAGATAGACAATGACAAGGTTTCCGGCGTACTGTCCTGCGACAGCCGCATCCTGCGTGATGTCGATGGCCTGGCTCTCGCCAGCGGGAACGACGAACTGTTCCGTCGGAGCGTTGTCGGAAGTGAAACCGTTGGGCAAGGTAATGCTCTTGACGGTGAGCGGTGCCGTACCGCTGTTGTAAATCTCATAGTTCTTTGTGGTCGATGCCGAGATGACACCCCATGCCTCTGCACCAGTCAGGCCGGTGGTAGTGCCGACGGCACGGAAGGCGAACTTCGGTTCGTAGGCCACCGAGGTGGCATAACGGAACGATGTGGAGGTGGTGCCGGAGACGTTCTCGCGGACAAACCAGAACTTATAACCCGTCAAGAAGGGTACGGAGAAAGCCACATCGATGGTCTTCGACTGTCCTGCAGGAATATCGACTGTGATGGGAACGGCAGCCTCTTCCACATAGGTTTTGGCACCATTGGAAGCGCTGGCATACGCGGGTGTCAGCGTGTAGTTGGGTGTTGAGCCCGCCACGAAATCCACATCGCCGTCGTTGATCAGCGTCACCTTGAGTTCAGCCAACATATTGCCGTCAGCCTGCTGATAGAAGGTGGGATTGGTGCCGTTGTAGCCAGTCTGTCCGTCGCTGTTCATCACCGCCGAGACACTCAGACTGGTTTCTGCCACAATCTCGGCATTTTGGGCATAGAAATTATCCAAATAGACGTATTGTGCCCGGATACCGATGCGTTGTGGTTCCGACACCGTGATGGTGACGGCTGTCCAGGAAGCGCCGGCTGTCGAGGTCCACTCCTTGCTTCCCAGTTTGGCCACACGAGCCGTAGCACTGCTGTTCAAACTGTAGAACTCCACAAAGGCTCTGTTCGATGACGATGCCGAGTAGGGAAACGCATAGATAGTGACGGTGCCTGAGACAACAGGTGTCACCAGCATGTCGTAAGTGGGAGTGCCAGTGGAACCCCAGTCAGACATCTCTTGTTTCATGGCCAGCAAGGTGCCGCTGCCGTCGATACCCATGTCCTCTCTGTAGGAATACGACATGTTATTGTCGTAGTAGGTATCGACATCAACGATGTGCTGCCAGTTGGAAGCGACCTTGAAGTCGCTGCTCGAGGTCGCTATTGCCGTGTTGAAATCCACGGTATATTCGGCCTGTGCCCTGCCATACCCCAGTATGGCGAGCAGCATCAACAGTTGTAATTTTACTTTTTTCATAAGAGGTTAGTATTGAATAGATTGGTATTTCTTCCCTTTGACCACCACAATGCCACGGTAGCCACGGTTCACCCGCTGGCCGGAGAGGTTGTACATCTCAGCGGGTTCGGAGGTTTCGGCGTTGTTAGAGAGTTCCGAGATGCCCGACACCACCGCTTTCAGCGACATGGCATCGGCATTGGTCACATCCATCTCTTTGATGTTGTCGGCCGTGACGGCCTCGGCATAGCGGGTGACGATGCCCACGAGGTTGAGATTCTCGGGGTTCCATGCCTCATCGAGGGTGATGGAGAAACTGCCCGAATAGGTGTCGCCTTGCGTCTCCACCTTGTCGCCGGTGGGAGCCGTGATATAAGCCCGCAGCACATGGTTGTGCTTATAGTTGTTGTTGGTGGCGATGCGGCCAGTGCGCGTATTCACATACCGCTGATAGGATGTCACGCCGTCTTCGGTGAGCATCAACGTCACCGCCAGATCGCCATAGATGGGCAGCGCGTCCTCCGACAACGAGCCGTTCACCTCGACGGTGAGCTGTCGTGTGGCGGGGTCGTAAGCGGGTTTCATCCCGATGGTGGCAAATGAGGCGAAAGAGTAGTCTTGGTCAATGACAGGCAGCACTAGCCAGTTGATGACATTCTGTGTACCAATCTGCAAGTAGTCGTTGACATCGTAGGCAATATACATCTCACCCGGGAAGTAAGAACGGTTGCTGGTGAAACAGGGTAACGTATAGGCATAGAGGTTGGTGAGATAGGCCGACTCACTGATAGCGAGGGGGTTGCCGGGTTTATAGATATTGACCATGCACGCATTGGGATACATGCTGAGGGCGCTGTTGAACACCGCATTGACGTCATTAGCCACCGCAGCATCTTGGTCGGTATATTGCTCCACATACACTTTGTTGCGGGTCAAGGGATGGGCATAAACGTAGAACTGCTGCTCGAAGACAGTGCGTGCGGAAGCCGCCACTGCCGTTCCCTCTATCGACTTCACACCTACACGCACCGTATGCTTGCCCACAGCGATGTCGGCAGGCACTTGCAGCACAGGTTGGTAAGTCTCTGAGGCGCCCTCGTCCAACCGGCGTTCCGAGCTCACCACTGTGGGCTCCAGGTCGTCGATTTGGCAAAAGAGCTCATAGTTGTTCACCTCTTCGCGTCCCACATTGGCCACCGTAGCCAGCATCTCGATGAGCTCACCTGCCTGTTTGTAGCGGAAGCCGGTATCAAGATAGCTCATGTCGATGGCCTTGGCTGGGAGAGAGCTCACGTCGAGGATGAGCTGTGCGCAGAGCATGCCGGTATTGGTGATGGAAAACCAATCCTCACCCTGTCCGAAGTTGCCGTAGATGACAAACTCCGTACCTTGTAACTTGCCTTCATCCTCTTCGTCGGCTTCCATGCCCACGGTGCAGATGGCACCCCGGTCGGCCGCCACCATCTCATCGCTCTCGATATAGTCATAACCGACAATCAGTTCCTCGGTGCCATCAAGTTCAAACTCCTTTTCGGCGTTGAAGAACACATTGTTCCATCCCTCGTATGCACGTTGCATCTGAGTCACGGGCTCCTCAGTGATGTTGCCATCGCTGTTCACCTTGTAAATAAACGCTCGCGTACGTCCGATATACTCACCCACGGCAAAGCGCACGCCCACCACCTTGCACCCGGCATAGGAGCGCAGCATGTTGTTGGTGATATAGGCACCCACGGGATAGGTGCCCGAGGCGCCGATAGCCACATTAGTGAGTGTGATGCTGTCGGTAGGCCAGTAACCGACAGGACGTTGTGCAGAGGAGAGTCCCTCGGCATGACGCGGACCGGACACAGCCGGCGCCGCAGCCTGTACCTGTCCCGCAGCGGGGCGTTCTGTCACGGCCACGTGGTGCTGCGCCATGGCAGCGGTTGTGGCCAACAGTGCAAATATCGCAAATATGATTTTTTTCATCGTTTCTGAATCTTTTGATAATGATTACCTTTCTTCACCAGATAAATGCCGGCGGGCAGGTCGGCATAACGCTGACCGAGGCGCTGACCGGAGAGACTATAGACCTCGCCGGCAGGCACTTGACTGTCGAGGTGCACCGTTTTGATACCCGTCGCTATGTCAATGACATACTCAGCCTGCTCCGACTGTCCGTTCTGATAGACAGCCACGATGCCCACGGTATGTGTGCCCTGCGTCAGGTTGTTGAGCGTGAAGGTGGGCGTGGTTGCCTCGCCTGCCTTTTCACCATCCACGAAGATGTCGTAGCGCAACACGTTGCCATAATCGACGAACGGTGCCTCACCCTCGCCCGGACCCACGGTGAAGTCATCGAGTTGGAGGAAGAACGTGTCGTATGAGGTATAATGCACCGCCAGGCGCACCTGCATGCCCTCGAGCATCGACAGGTCGGTCTCGAAGATGTTCCATTCCTCGGCAGGCACACTCTTCACCGTGCTCAGCACTTCGAAGTCGTAGGGATCGGTGCTGCCTGTGGAAACGCAGAACTCCACCGACTCCAAATACTGTCCGGCATACGATTTTAGGGTGGTACGGAGCGAATAGCCCTCATGGATGTCCATCAGTGGCGAGATGAGCCATTTGTCGGCCGAGCCTCGCTGGGGCGAGAAGAAAGCGATGGTCTTGTCGCCCGTGGGTGCCATGACAGCGACGTCGGTAGGCATCATGGCCGGCACGGTTTTCCATGGGTTGAAGACGATAGGACCGAGCGGCATGGGGTTGGTAGCCGTGCCAGACCCGGGGAATGACACGATGTTGGACAAGTTGCCCAAGGAAATCGGATAGACGGGTGTCTGGTCGAGGTCAAGAGCGAGCCAGTCGCCAAACGCTCCTGTGGCGAAGTCGGGATAATCTTCGAAACTGTCAGTGAAGATGAGTTCCTGATTCCAGCGGAGTACAGCGGAGGACATCTGCGTCACGTCGTCGGTGGTCACATCGGCCGTGATATTATACGGAGTGAGCATTCTGTCGGTCAGTTGAATGTCGATGGTCTGGTCGCCCGTCACATGCACGGTCTCTTGGCAGGCATTGAATGCCCCTTCCTCCACATTGACGATATAATCGCCCACGGGGAGTGAAGCCAGCGATGCCTGACCGTCGGTAATCGTCAGACGATATGTCTCCGATGTGGCCGTGTTGACCAGTTCGAGCACTTGTCCGTCGGCACTCAACACACTATTGGTTGACACCTTGAACGTGACTTTGGCATAACCATCAGAAGGAATATTTACTTCGGCAGTCACCAACTCACTCTCAGTGGCCTTATACACGGCTTTCACACCCACAGTATGATTGCCTGTCGGCACATCGGTGAGGGTATAGTTGTAATAGGCGGTCTGCCCTTTCATCACCCCGTCGAGGTAGATGTGGAACACCTCGTAAGGGTTGGCCTCAGAACGGCGTGCTCTGCGCGCAACCATCTGAGCCGACACCTTTTCATAAGCACTGGCCTGACCCACGAACACATCATCGACCATGAGCATGAACGACCCGTAACGGTTATACTCGTTCATATAGCGGATGGCAAATTTCACGGTCTGTCCGGCATAGGCGCTCAGGTCGTACTGCATCGTCTGCCATCCTTTGTAATCCACCGTCTCGTAATTCTCTTTGTCCAACCTGACGAAGTCGCTCTCAACGGGGTTGTCGGTCTTGGTGGTGATATACACTTGGAAGCGCTCGGGGAACTGGTCAGAGGCTTTGGCCTTGAACATCAACACTTGCTCTGTGCCGGGCTGAATGGCCGGCGAGATGAGCCAGTCGTCGTTGGGGCGTCCCGATGAGGTGCGGGTGAATCCCACATACTGTTTGCCGCTATAGGGCCGCAAGATGGGATAGTCGTACCACCAGGTGGGTTCCACGGTCAGCGGGTTGATGATCTGGGCATACTGAAAACCGCCCCGGTTGGGGTAGCTGCCTAAGAGAGCCGCGGCTGCCTCTTGATCGCCGTCGATGCCGGTCCATTCACCAAACTGGATGGCGAAGGGCTCATACGATTCGAAATCGTCGAAGAAGACAGGCGGTTCGATGTTCCACTCCATGTTCACCTCATTCATGCCCGTCACAGCATCGTGCTCCACACGTGTATTCAGGGCGAAAGGAGTGCGCACCTTCTCAACAAGGGCAAGACTGACGGTCAGTCCGTCGTTGCTCTCATCGATGTTGAAGTCGGCCTCAGCGGTCTCATATCCATCGCGGCTGACACTGATATGGTGCGGTCCGGCATAGACCTTGACCGTACATTTGCCCTCTGCATCGAGCACCACATTGGAATAGGTGAGTGAATATTCGGTATGCACCAGTTTGACTGGTTGTTCATAAAGTGTCTCGCCCGTGGCGAGTGACACTTCTATATGTACTGTCTTGTCGCGTTTTTGCGCGTATGTGGCCATCGTGCCACAAATCAGGAGTAATAATAGTAGAGTTTTTTTCATAGGTGGTTTTTTCTTCGGGATAACAAAAAAACGAAATAATGAAATGACGTGATAATGAAATAACGAAATAACGGAATAACGTGATGACGAAATGACGTGTTAACGAAATGACGTAATGACAGAAAAACGAAATAACGTCATGGCGTTATAACGATATTAAGTAGTTAAGCAGTCAACTACTTAACTGCTTAACTACTTAACGATCTGATCACAGAATTATTTCTTCGTCACGCGGAAGGTCTTCACGCTGTCGCCTTCCTGCACCTTGACGATGTAAAGGCCGCGGTTGAGCGACTGCATGGCACCCTGACCAATACCCTCGCTGACCAGCACACCATTAGCGTTAAACACGCTGACACGTGCATTGCCGTCAATCTCGGTGTTCACCTCCTGGATGGCATTGGTAGCATCGCCCACATGGGTGAAGGTGAAGTCATCGAACAGCGCGAACCAGTTGGCCGACACTGTGGTATGGCGCAGAGCCACATACACGGGTTTGCCTTCGTAGGCCGAGAGGTCAGCGGTGTAGTGGTTGTACTCGTTGCCATCGAGATAAGGCATCTCCACAGCTTTCATCACCACCTTGAAGTCGGAGGTCTTGGTGTTGCCGTCCTCGCTGACGAGCACAGTCACTGAGTGCAAGTCGTTGTCGCCAATAAATACAGAGCCTGTGGTACCAAGGTTGCGTGCATAGAAGTCGAAGGTGGCACCAGCCTGCGGGATGATTTGCTTGCTGATGAGCCAGTCGTCGGCAGCAGAATTGTCATCGGGTGCGAAGGCAGCGATGGTGTGCGTACCGCTATGTGCGGGCAGGTTATCAATATTGTTGTTGGTACATGCAGTGAAAGCGAAGCGTCCGCCCTCGTTCTCGAAGAGAGTCAGGTGATAGTTAGGCATGTAGTTCACTTTCCTGTCCACGTCAATCTGCGTGAAGTCAACGTTCCACTCATAGTCGAGCGGGTTGGGTTCGAAGCCGTAGTAGAGCACATCCTCAGCCATACCCTCACCACGCACGGGGAAGGTGACAGTCAGTCCGCTCTCGAACTCGATGGTCATCTCATCCTCTACCACTTGCGCTGCGTTGTTGGCAGTGAAGGTAAGGTTGAAGGGCATACCCTGACCCACTTCCAACGCATCGCCTGCGGCGATAGAACTCTGGAAGTCGTTGGTGCCGAACGACACGTTCTTCACCGTCTCTTTCTGTTTGCCGTTGTTCTTCATGGTGAAGATGTCGCCGGAGTTGACAGCTTTTTGGTAGTTGACCTTCAAAGCATCCCAACCTTCCTTATTGAACATCACACCGCTCTCCACGGTACCGTCGATGACGACGTTGTCGAGTGTGCCATAGCCAAAGTAAGTGACAAAGGCTCTGGCAATCCAACGGAACTGCACCGTCTTACCAGCATATTCGTTCAAGTCGATGGTCTCATGACGCCAGTAGTTCTTACCATCTTCGTCAGCGTTCTCCGACAGATAGGAGGCTTGTTTCCATACGCCGTCACAGAAGATTTCAAAGACCACCTCGTCCTTGCCATTGCCACCAGCCACATTCTGTTTCTCGAGCAGACCCGTCTCGTCGATGACGAGATCGCTGGGATGTCCATTGGCCCAGTCGAATGAGACGCTCATGCTCTTGCCATCAGCAGGCAGACGGAAGGGAGCAGAGGTGAGCGTGGACGTTTCGCCAGCATTGAGCCAACCTGCAGCAAGGCTGACACCTTTTCCACCATAAGGATAGATGTTGTTGGGGCTCCATTTGGCAAAGGCAGCATCATGTGTGGTGACACTGAGCCATCCTGTGGGCACCGGCTGGGCATTCGTACATCCGTCGAAATTCTCTTTATATGGGAACTCCATGACAGAGGCGTCGGGCTGAGTGGTGAACGACCATACGGGCACATTGGCTGCGATGGCATCGCCCACACTGTTGTAGGGGACAACCTTCCAATTGATGGTGGTCTCGTAAGGAGCCTGAGGAATGGTATAGGTGAGAGCGTCGCCCACGTCAACGCCATTAACCAAGTCGTTGACTTCTGCATTGCTACCGGCATACACCTTATAGCCTTCGGCAAACTGTGCCGGTCCCCAGTTCAAGACGATGTCCTGCGGATAGACCGACTGTGCGCCGTTCTTCGGAGAAATCATGGTCACGCTCAGAGGCAGTCCGTCAATGCCATAGACATGGGGCAGCAGCACACGGTCGATATAGATGCTGGAATAGGGGTCGATTTCGCCATCTTCTGACGACACGCCGGTATTGACGAAGCGCACATAAGAGTCGTCGGTGCCAGTGCCGAGGGGCACAGTCAGCGTCTCGGTGTAGTCGCCTAAGTTATAGTCGAAGGTCCAAACGGTCTTCCAAGAGTTGCCGCCGTCGTACGACACCTGCACATAGAAGTCATTGCTCTGCAAATAGCCCTCTTCATCGCCATCGTACCTATTATAATAGGTGAAGGTGAAATCGCCACCTTTGCTGAGGTCCAGACGTGGCGAGGTGAGATAGACGTTGGAGAATTCCGCACCAGTATAAACGCACTGGTCGCCCTCAATAGACGTGTTGACGGCACCCCAACCGTTGTTCTTCCATCCGGCGGGCGGGAAGTAACCCTCAAAGTTCTCTAAGGTCATGCCGTCGGGCAATTCCAGTTTCGTGGTGGAGAGCGCAATCTTCACATCACCGCCATTGGTGTGGAGCACCACGGTACTTGATGCGGGACTGGTGAGCGAAGCAGTATAAGCCAGTTGGAAGCTGACGCTCTCATATTTGTTCAGGTTCACTGTAGTGGGGTCGAGCGAGATGGAGACGCCCTGCGGGAGGTCGATACTCTCCACTTTCAGTCCGTTCTTACCTTTGTTGGTCATGGTGAAGACTTCACTGTAGAACTTCTCGCCAATATACATGTCGGGGAACTTATAGCTGTCGGCGTTGAGTACCGGGCGCGGGGTCACATCCTCCTCCACACGATACACTTTCACATCGTCGAGCCACACCACGTTGGCGTAGTCAGTGAGCATCTTATAGACGAAAGCCAATTTCACCTTCTTTCCTTTCCAGTCGCCCAGATACACTTTCGGAGTGCGCGGATTCCATGTGGTGATGGGATAGTCCATCACATCACACTCACGCATCATCTTCTCGTTTTGGATGGAGAAGACGGTCTCGGCATCAGCCAGATTGTCGTCTTCCACCACACGCACCTGCAAGTCATAGACAGGTCCGTCTTTGTAGTTCATCGGACTGATACGGAAGGTGAAAGCCAACTCGTAGATGTCGTTGAGGTCGAGCTCAGGTGTGAGGAGCACCTCTTCACGCGGCCCGTTGCCATCGGTCGCATTGGAAGAGATAGGAGCGTCACAGGCAGCGCAGTGGTGGCCTGTGATGGTCGCGTTATTTTCATTTTCCACATATTCGTTATGCCACACAAAACGAGCGGTGGTACCCGAATAGCTGTTAACCGTTGCCCAACCGTCGGCCACGGGCTGCGACACCGACTGCGTGCTCGATGTCTCGAAGCCTTCGTCGAGAATGGTTTGCGCCTGTGCATGGGTGCAAAACATTCCTGCCAAGGCAGCAAATAATAAGTAGTAGCGTTTTTTCATTGTTGTAAAAATTTATAATTATGATTCTATTTTCGATAATAATCAGTTTGCAAAAGTAACGAAAAAAAATGAAACGGCCATATTTTTTTTGCACTTTGACAAAAGAAGATTGTTTTTTTAACAAAGGAACATTTTTAAGTCTTAAAGACACAGGGACTTTTTAGACACAAGAACAAAGGAACGAAATAAAGATATCAAGACAATATTATACTGAAAAAATGGTACTTTTTCCGATACATTGGTCTAAAAAACGAAGAAAAATGAAAAATTACGGAAATCCGTGAAGATTATAACCAACTTTACTACTATTTTTGCAGCCGAATGAACGAAGCGAGCAAATATATCATCCAAAACCTGGCCATTGCTGTAGCCGACGACCATGACATCATCACCGAGGGACTGAAAAGTATCCTTTGTGGTCATGTCAAGCACGTTGATACTTTTCATTCAGGTCAGGAACTGCTCAACGCCATCGCTTCGCATCCCTATGATGTATATATCATGGACATATCGCTCCATGACATCGACGGGGTGCAACTTATCGACGAGATACACTTGCGTCATGAAGATGCCCGAATTATCGTCAACACGATGCGTTTCGACTTCTTGGCGCTGCGGCAGTTGGTGGAGAAAAATGTTGATGGTGTGATTTATGACTCTGAGGATGCTGCAGAGATTTTCGATGCCATCGAATCGGTGATGAACGGCCACCGCTATTTCAGCCCTGAACTGAAAAGTTTGCTAAAAAGCGAGCCCTCTCAGGAACCTCCCTCGCTTCGCGAGATTGACGTGCTGAAAGCCATGGCTAAAGGACTGACATCAAAAGAGATAGCGGAACATCTGTTTATCTCGGAAAACACTGTGGAGGCGCACAGGAAGAACCTCTTCTTCAAGTTGAAGGCGCGCAACATCGCCGACCTCATTATTAAGGCCATATCAAGAGGGTATATCAACCCTACAGAAATTTGATATAACGAAAGGGAGCGCCGTGAGGCGGTCCCTTTTTATTTGGGGAGTTAAAAGGGGGAGTTAAAAAGAGGAGTTAAAAAGAGGAGTTAAAAAGGGGGGAGTTAAAAAGGGGGGGAGTTAAATGGGGCCAATAGTTTTGAAAGTTTGGGGGTGTTTGTCTTATTTTCCCAAAAATTTAGATTCGAGATAACCCATGAAAGATTCACGATACAGGTCGCCGATGGGCAGATAGGTGTCGGCATCCATAATCACACGATTCTTATTCACCTCCTGAATTTTCTTCAGGTTGATGATATACGACCGATGGATGCGCATGAAGGAGGATGGCAGATGCTCTTCGATTTTCTTCATACTTAACAACACGATGAGCGGTTTCTGTTTGTCTTCAAGGTGTATCTTCAAATATTCACTCATGCCCTCAATGTAACGGATGTCACTGATGTTGATGCGGACAATCCGATGTTCGGTCTTGAGGAACATGGCATCATCTTGGTCCACAACCGACACCGCAGCCATATTCTGCAAGTCATAGCGCTGTTTCACCTTGTTGGCTGCCCGCTTGAATTCTTCCAGTCCGAAAGGTTTAAGCAGGTAATCGACGGCATCTACCTTATATCCGTCAACGGCATACTCAGAATAGGCCGTGGTAAACACCACCATAGGGGGTGTGGCCAGACTTTGCACGAACTCCAATCCGTTAATGTCAGGCATATTGATGTCGATGAAGATGACATCGATGGAGTCTGCTTTCATCATGACTTCGGCCTCGGCGGCACTCTGACAGGCGCCTACCAATTCCAAAAACGGAATATCGCTGATATACGTTTCTAACTGTTTGAGAGCCAACGGCTCGTCATCAATGGCTAAACATTTCATGGAGTTTGGGAGTTTGGACAATAGTTTTTTAGGAGTGAAGGAGTGGAGGAGTGGAGACAATAGTAATTATTTACTTTTTGATGGTTAATGTGACTTCAAAGGTGGCGTTTTGGTCTTGGATGTCGAGGGTGTGACGGTCGCCGTAAATCAGGTCTAAGCGCTGTTTTACATTGCTCAACCCCACCCCACCCTTATCGCCGTGCGGTTTGCCGGCCTTGCTATTGCGACAGTGAAAGAAGATGGACGATTCATCGCAGGTGACACTGATGTCCACAAACGACTCTTTATTATAACTGACGCCATGCTTAAAGGCATTCTCCACAAAGGTGATGAAAAGCAGCGGCGGCACGTCGGTCTCGGGCACAGGCTCGGGCAACGACACCTCGATGCGCACCTTTTCGGTATAGCGCAGCCGCATCAGCGTGATGTAGTTCTTCAGAAACGCCAGTTCCTTGCTCAGCGGCACCATGCTCTTGTTGCCGTCGTACAGCACAAACCGCATCAGCTTTGACAACTCCAGTATGGTGGCCTTGGCCTTCTCGGGCTCGATGTCAACCAACGCATGGATATTGTTGAGCGTGTTCATGAAAAAGTGGGGGTTGATCTGATAGGTCAGATAGGCTATCTGCTGCTCCAGGTTCTGCCGGCGCATCTCGTCCATGAGATGATGGTCGCGCTCTGACTTGAAGTAGAGCTTCACGCCGAGGTTCATGCCGATGAGCATCAGGATGACGAAGAAGGCGATGGCATCGCGCTCGCCGATGAAGGGTGGCGGACCATGACGACGCATACGCTCGCCATCACCACCTGACAGACGACCCTCAGGACGGCCCACGTCAGGACCATCGGCTGGCTTGCCGCCGACATCAGGACCATCGACTGGTTTGCCGCCCACATCTGCGGGGAGGCCGGGACCCTGCTCCATGCGGTGCTGCTGCCGTATGTGGTCGGGTATGTCGGGCTTCTGCGCACACTGCACCAACTGAAACACCAGCACCAGAACGGCGGTGGTGCCGAAATAGAGCACCTTCTTCTTCCGTTCTATCAGCAGGGGGGCGATAAAGAAATTGTGTATCAGAAACGCCACGAAGAATGGGATGTAGAACACCCACACCCGTAATACATGCCTCCAGTTGAAGTCGACGCTTTCGCCCGACAGGGTGCGCATCGACTCACTCAGCACCGGCGCCACCAACAGCAGGATGATGACGGCCAGATAGACGATATATTCTTTTACATTGCTGCGCTTTTCCATTGATCCAATTATAGGATTACGGTGCAAAAGTATCTCTTTTACCTCAATCCAGCAAAAACTATCAGTCAAAAGCGCATTTTTCTCGGTGAAAGGTTCTTTTTAAGGGGCGGGGGGCAGGAGATATGTTCGGAGTGTGGGAGTGTAGGAGTGTGGGAGTTTAGACAATAGTTATCTGATTGGGAAGTAGGGACAGGGCGTGCCCTGTCCGCAACACGCCATCGATGAAGACACCTGCTTACGGACAGGGCACGCCCTGTCCCTACATGCGCGGCGAACTATTCTCCTGCCCCCTGCACCTTGCCCCCTGCCCCAAAACTATTCTCTTACCTCTCACCTCTTACCTCTCACCTCTTAATCAGATACTCTGCTATCTGCACGGCATTGAGGGCGGCACCCTTGCGTATCTGGTCGCCACTGAGCCAGTAGGTGAGTCCACATTCGTTGGCGAGGTCTTTGCGCACACGTCCTACGAACACATCATCCTTGCCGGCAGTCTCCAAAGGCATGGGATAAACCAGATTGGCGGGGTCATCGACCAAAGTCACGCCGGGAGCGGCAGCCAACGCCTGTTGTGCCTCTTCCACGCTGATGGGGCGTTCGGTCTCAATCCACACACTCTCAGAGTGGGCGCGGAGCGATGACACACGCACACAAGTGGCCGAGCAGCAGACGTCAGAGTGCATGATCTTACGTGTCTCGTTATACATCTTCATCTCCTCTTTAGTATAACCATTGTCTTGGAAGACGTCTATCTGAGGTATGACATTGTAGGCCAACTGATGGGGGAATTTCTTCACCGTGACGGGTTTGCCCTCCACAATCTCTTGATATTGTTGTTGTAATTCGGCCATGGCCGCTGCTCCTGCACCGGAAGCGCTCTGATAGGATGACACATGGATACGGCGGATATGCGAGAGGTTCTCCAACGGCTGCAAGGTCACCACCATCATGATGGTCGTGCAGTTGGGGTTGGCGATAATGCCACGCGGCCGTACCAGCGCGTCAGCGGCATTGCACTCAGGTACCACCAGAGGCACATCCTCATCCATACGGAAGGCGCTGGAATTGTCAATCATGACCGCGCCATATTTGGTGATGGTGTCGGCAAACTCTTTCGAAGTGCCAGCTCCGGCCGAGGCGAAGGCGATGTCAACTCCCTTGAAATCATCATTGTGCTGAAGCAGTTTCACCTCGTACTCTTTGTCGCGGAACACATATTTCGTGCCAGCGCTACGCTGCGAGCCGAAGAGAAGAAGTTCATCGATGGGGAAATTACGCTCAGCGAGCACACGCAGGAACTCTTGTCCGACGGCACCGCTTGCACCTACAATTGCTACTTTCATTGTTGCTGATTGATATTGATAATGATATATTATTGCAAAAATCGGTGCAAAAGTACGAATAAGCGAGTAAAATCCCAAATTTTTTGAGGATTTTCCATTTCTTAGACCTAAACATGTCCCATAAGTGCAAAGGCTAAAGAGCGAGAGAACTTTCAGCGGAGCCAAAAGTACAAATAAGCGAGTAAAAAATTTGTCCTTATGTTCTTATGTCTAAAAATTATGTCCTTATGTTCCTATGTCTAAAAATTATGTCATTATGTTCCTATGTCTGAAAATTATGTCCTTATGTTCCTATGTCAAAAAAACAGGCCCTTATGTTCCTATGTTTAAAAAAATGATTACTTTTGCAGCATCAAAGCGAAGCCTATGCCCGACTTGTCGCAGTATTTCCCCATTACCAATCCCACGATAGAGTTTTTCGTGGTGTTGTGCATCATCCTCTTTGCCCCTATTGTCATGGGCAAACTGCGCATCCCGCATATCATCGGCATGGTGCTCGCCGGCGTGCTTTTCGGCGAATATGGTTTGAACATCCTCATACGTGACGAGTCGTTTGAGTTGTTCGGCAAGGTGGGACTGCTCTACATCATGTTCCTTGCCGGTCTGGAGATGGACCTGGAGAGTATCCGCAAGATGAAGCGTGAGATGTTCGCCTTCGGGCTGCTCACCTTCACCATACCCTTTCTGATGACCCTCTTCTGCATCGGTCCGCTATTGGGTTACACCACCATCGCCTCGCTGTTGCTGGGTTGCATCATGTCGTCGAACACATTGGTGGCCTACCCTATCGTGAGCCGTTTCGGTTTGCAACAGCACCGCAGTGTGGCACTGAGCGTGGGTGGCACGATGATAGCCCTTTTCCTTTCCTTAGTGTTTATCGCAGCCATCGCAGGAGCCTATTCTGGCGGCGGCGGACTCGTTTACTGGCTGATTTTCACCGTCAAGTTGGCGGCCTACTGTGTAGGATTGATTATGTTGCTGCCACGGCTCACAAGATGGTTTTTGCGCCGTTATTCCGATGCCGTCATGCAATTCATCTTCATCCTGGCAGAATTGTTTATCAGTGCTGTGCTCTCCGAAGCCATCGGCTTGGAAGGCATCTTCGGTGCATTCCTCTCCGGGCTCATTCTCAGTCGCTATGTTCCCCGTCTGTCGCCCCTGATGAACCGCATCGAGTTTATCGGCAATGCGCTCTTCATCCCCTATTTCCTGATTGGTGTGGGCATGCTCATCGACATCCGTCTGCTGTTCCAGGGCGGCGGCATTGTCTGGGTGGTATTGTTGTTCGTCTTCGTCGGCACCTGCGGTAAAGGCCTGGCCGCCTATGTGGCAACGATTATCGGGCGACTGCCCCTCTCGTCGGGTCACATGATGTTCGGACTGACATCGGCACACGCCGCCGGTGCCATCGCCATGATTATGGTGGGACGCCGTTTGGAAGTGGCACCCGGCGAGTATCTCGTCAGTGCCGACATGCTCAACGGGGTCATTATCATGATACTGTTCACTTGCATCATCTCATCGATGGTGACGGAGCGCACCGCGAAACGGCTCATCCTGACCGACAACCAGCAAGCCACATCCGAGCCGTTGACCGATGACGAGAAGATACTTATCTGCGTGAAATACCCTGAGATAGCGGGAGGGTTGCTCTCTGTGGCAGCCATGATGCGCAACACACGCTTGAACCGGGGCATGGTGGCGCTCAATGTGGTGTATGATGACATCAAACGGCAACAAGAACAGGAGAAAGGCCGTCGTCTGTTGGCCGATATCGAGAAACAAGCCGTCAACTACGGTGTGCGCATGCAGACACAAGTGCGCATTGCCGCCAACATCGCCAACGGCATCAAGCACGCTTTCAAGGAATATGACGCCTCGGAGATTGTCATGGGCGTTCACGTACATAAAGAACAGGCCAAAGGATTCTGGGGCACCTTTGCCCAAAGCCTCTATAACGGTCTGGAGCGGCAAATCATCCTCGTCAGACTGAAACAACCGCTCAACACCCTCAGACGCATCCAGGTGGCCATCCCCTCGAGGGCAGAGTTTGAACCGGGTTTCTACCGCTGGCTCGAACGACTGGCGCGGTTATCAGGTAACCTCGACTGCCGCATCGTGTTCCATGGACGGGCCGACATACACGACCTCATCAGCGACTACCTGAAGGTGCGCCATCCTCACGTGCGTGCCGAATACCGCGAGATGAAACACTGGAATGAGTTGCCCAAGCTGGCCCATAGCGTCAACGACGACCACCTGTTGGTTGTCATCACCGCGCGAAAAGGCTCTATCTCCTATAAGAGTGCGCTTGAAAAACTGCCAGACGAACTGGACGACCACTACAGCGGCAAGAACCTGATGATGATTTTCCCCGACCAGTATGGCGACCGCATGAACGACCTGACCTTCGCCGAGCCGCAGCACCACGAGGAAAAGAGCGCTTACCAAAGCATTATAGAGATGATTAAGAGGGGCCTCCCCCATCCCCCCTCGCAAGGAGAAGGACACTCTTCACGATAACTTAACACCCAACCCAGATATGATTGACATCAAAAATATCAAAAAGAGTTTTGGCAACCTGCAAGTGCTCAAGGGCATCGACCTGCACATCGACAAAGGCGAAGTGGTGAGCATCGTAGGGCCCAGCGGTGCTGGCAAGACCACATTGTTGCAAATCATCGGCACCCTCGACAAACCGGATGAGGGTGATATCATCATCGACGGAGTCAATGTGCGAACACTGTCGACCAACCAACTGTCGGAGTTCCGCAACAAGAACTTAGGATTTGTGTTTCAGTTTCACCAACTGCTGCCGGAGTTCACGGCTATTGAAAACGTGATGATACCCGCCTATATCGCCGGCACCGCACCTGCCAAGGCACGGGAAAGGGCAGAAGAACTGCTTGCCTTCATGGGACTGTCCGACCGTGCCAAGCACAAACCCAATGAGTTGTCGGGAGGCGAGAAACAGCGGGTGGCAGTGGCCCGTGCCCTTGTCAACAATCCCGCCGTTATCCTCGCCGACGAGCCGTCGGGCAGTCTGGACACCAAGAACAAGTCAGAGTTGCACCAGCTCTTCTTCGACCTTCGCGACCAATTCGGTCAGACCTTCGTCATCGTTACCCATGACGAAAGTCTCGCCACCCTGACCGACCGAACCATCCACTTGAAGGACGGGGAGATAGAGAATCTTCCCCTACAGGGCCTCCCCCAGCCCCAACCAGAAGAAGGGGAAAAGCCGATTGAGGAAGATTCAATCGGGTAAAAGAATGGAGAGAGGGAGCTGCGGCAGTGCCGCAGCATACAGAACGGGAGGATGAGAGCACAAATAAACGACTTGATACACCCCTGAAAGATATCACAAATCATTTGGACTATGGGTATGACATACAAAAAAAGGACTGGAAAAGAGATGCGACCTGAGTCCCCCTCCACTGGAGAGGGTACGAAGGAGGCTCAAGTTTTACTCGGTGCGTTCAACCGTTTGAGGGTTGTGAAACGTGTCGATTTCGGCCTCTATCTCGATGGTGGCCAAGATGGAGAAATCCTCCTGCCCTCCCGCTATGTGCCACAAGACACTCGGATAGGAGATGAAATCGAGGTGTTCATCTATCTGGACCAAGACGAACGACTCATCGCCACAACTGAACGTCCTCTGGCTCAAGTGGGCGACTTCGCCTTTCTGCAATGTTCATGGGTGAATGAATACGGCGCTTTCCTCGATTGGGGACTGATGAAAGACCTGTTTTGCCCCTTCCGCGAACAAAAGATGCGGATGGAGAAGGGGAAAGGATATATCGTACACGTACACATCGACGAAGAGAGTTACCGCATCATGGCATCCGCCAAGGTGGAACGGTATCTGAACGACGCGCCCCCACCCTATCAGCACGGCGACGAGGTGCCACTGTTGGTGTGGCAAAAGACAGACCTGGGTTTCAAAGTCATCGTGGGCAATGAATATGCGGGACTGGTGTATCGTGACCAACTCTTCACAGACATACACACGGGCGACCGCCTTCGTGGATTCGTTGACAACGTGCGTCCCGACGGGAAAATCGATATCACCCTGCAACCCACAGGGCGACGTGCCACGACCGACTTTGCCGACACTCTGCTAACCTACTTGCACGACCATGACGGACATTGCGACCTCGGCGACAAAAGCGATGCCGCCGACATCACCGCCCGTTTCGGCGTCAGCAAGAAGACATTTAAACGTGCCATCGGCGACCTCTACAAGCGTCGACTCATCACTATACTCGAAGATGGGGGAATCAAGCTGAACAAGTAGGCTGAAGGGAGAAAAGACCGACTACGAATTACTCGAATTTTACGAATGATTTCGGCCTACGGCCGATGAGATTTTTACGAACACGAATCTACCGAATGAACACGAATAGGTCGGCCTGACGGCCGAGGGTTCTATGTCTAAGGAACATAGGAATCAAGGAATTGTCGGCCTAACGGCCGATGAAGATGTCAACCATAAACGCAGAACTTGATGATTTCCATGCATGTTAGCACTGGTAATCATCAAGTTCTGCGTTAAATGATTAATGGTTATTATCTCTGCCACACATTAGAGCGGTAGTAGATATCTTCCCACATACGGGTTTCTTCGGCACGGAAAGTTCCGTTGTAATCCTCTTCCTCCTCTTCGGTGTCAGACTCCACGGTGCGTCCGTCGCTGCCGATAATCAACTCACCCATGAGTTTGTCGGTGCAGGCCTTCGCCTCTTTCACCTCAGGTTGAATATATGTCTTTTTCATTGTTCTATCCTTTCCTTATTTCACCACCACTTTTTTACCATTGGTCACATAGATGCCCGGTTGGAGCGACTTGGTGTCGGTCACCTTACGTCCACTCAGGTCATAGACATCACCACCGAGAGCCGGAGCATCGATGCCACGGATGGCCGTGACGGTCTCGCCGCCAATCATCATACCGTATTCACTGGCCGTCGCATCATCGGGCAATTGGAAGTAGCCGCGCAGGCCGAGGAGTGAGGCACCGCTGCCACCACGTGCGATGGTACCCGACTCCGTCACACCGTACATGCCATCCATGCCGGGAGCAGCCACAGGCTCGTATGAACCGAAGAAGGTGACACCGTCCTTCGTATCAGACTGCGCCTCGGTGGTGAAGCTGTAGATGGTGACATTATTAAAGGTGATTTGTTCGGGCAAAGCCGTGATTTTCAACAGATAGGGATAGCCGGCTTGCAGCTCTGTGACTTGTGAGAACTGCAACAGTCCGCCCTTGAACCCAGCCAGTTCATAGGCCTCGGTGCCCTCGCCCAAGAGCGAGAGGTCGGTCACCTTGAAGGGCAGACAAATGGTGTTCCACTGACTTGCGATGGTATAGTCGAGGTTGACCACATCGTAAGAACCTTCCGCAATGGCATTGCCGCCATTCTCAGAGAGTGTATAGGCCGGTTCGAAGGTCACAACCACCTCATCAGTCTTGAGTGTGCCGCCCTCGTAGAACACCTCGAAATAGACGGGTAAGTTTTCACCGGCGGTTTCAGGCATGAAGGACAAAGTGATGGTTTGCGAGCCATTGGCCTCCACCTCCACTTCATAGGTCTCTGCCACCACGTTGTTGTCCACATAGAGTATAACACCCACCAACTCGTCCTTGCCTGTGAGTTCCTGCACAGTCACGGTGGCGGTGTATTCCTCAAATTGCTTGCCTGTAGCGGGGATATTAGAAGCGGTGATTGCCATGTCGTGATCCTTTATCGCCAGTTTGAAGCCTACGAAATTATCGAGCATGGCATAGGTGGCGGTGAAACGGAGGTAGTATAACCCGTCGGCAGGAGCGGTGAAACTGATCTCGCCCGACTCGGTGACACTCTCTTCAATGACATTCCATGACGCACGGTCATCGGCGGAGTATTCAATCTTCATCGGTTCATCGTCGTATTCCATACCCACATAGAAAGTAAGCACATCGCCCGCATTGGCCAGGAGGCGCGGTGTGGTCAACGCTTTCGGGTTCTGATACGAACGGATATAAGCCATATAAGTGCCGTTGTTGCCGCTATAAGTCGGCTTTGTGATATACCATCCGCCTTCGCTGCTCCAGTAAGCGGGCATCTCGCCGCCCTCGAAGTCCTCATCCCAGATGTTGGGGTCTTTGGTCAGGGCTTTCACGTTGAAGGAAACAGCCGCGAGCCCTTCGTTCTGCGGTGTGACAGTGATGGCAGCATTCTTCTCACCAAAATTCTCCTCATCGAAGTTGAACGTCACGGTGAAGGTAGCGCTCTCGCCGCCATCCACATCTAACGTTGCGGGACTGACTGTGAAGTCGTCGCTGTCAGAGGTGACAGCCACACTGAGTGTGCCCGTTCCGATGTTGGCCACGGTATAGGTATGTGACGATGAAGCCGTGAGTGTGCCGAAATCATCCTCGCTGACAGCAGCGCCATCTTTAGTCACGGCCATACGCGGCGCATTGTCGTTGTAGTTGAATCCTGCGATATCATCGATGGTGAAACGTTGGCCGCTGATTTGCAACATATTGACGGTAGAGGGGATGTCGGTCAGTTCGACGGTGGCAAACTCGTTGCCAGTAAACTGGCTGCTTTCCGCGCTGAACACCGCGCTATAAGCTGTCCACGTCTCACCGCCATCAGAGGAACCTTTCACCTCGAATTCGCCCACCGATGAGTCAAAGCGTGCCTTGATGCCTAACGAATAGCCCTCTTGGAAGAGGATGGCAGGCGAAGTGAGGGTGTTGGTGCCATAACCCGCAGTGGCCAGACCGTCGGCAAAGGTGAAACCTGAAGCCGTCCAGTTGTCGGGCAGTTCAGCAAAGTCAAGATGCTCGGCATCAGCGGGATATACGTATCCCGAGACGATGAATTCAAACGATTTGACATCGACGGCATTGGTTGTCAGCGACACGATGCCGTTCTTGATTCCCTGTGTTTCTGTTGACAGTCCTATGCTAAATTCGTCGGAAGAGTCAGCACCCACTGCGAGCGGAGAGGGAACAATCAAGAAATCGGGTGCGTCGAACGAGACGTCGAGGTCAGCGTTGCCGCTGTTGGTGACGGTGAAGGTCTTCTCGGCTGTTCCGTCCTGCGCCACGAAGCCAAGGTCATGCCGGCTGCCTTCAATCACATCGATAGCGAAGCGGGCACCAGCCAATTGCACCGTGATGGTGACTGGTATGGCGAACTCCTTACCGCTGAGGTCTTCTCTCACATAGAATGTCACTTCGCCATCTTGAGTGGCGGTGCCTTCATAATTAATGGTAACAATGACGAGCTCGTCCAGTGCCACGTCAACAGGCATAGTGGCAATCACGTTTTTCGAAGCGTCGAGCAGACTGATGGCAGCGCCGTCGGCACTGGTCAGATCCACATTGCCTTTGTTCTCCACCGTGACAGCGAATTCGGCGACATAATTTCCGTCGGCATCCGCATTGACGTTGGTATTTAAAGCTTCAAATGCCGTGACAGCCATGGCCTTCACCTCAGCGCCGTCTTCATAAATCGTAGCGCTGAAATCGTCGATGGCGGCACGAATCATATAGACAGCCACTTTCTTGCCCTCAGTACCTAAATCAATGGAAAAACTGCTCCATGAAGTGGTCGAAGGTTTCACTGTCTCTATCAAACTACCAATCGTATTGTCATCGTTCACTTCATACAGGCTTACCTGGACATACGACAGGTATCGGCTGTTGGTGGTGGTCGATCTGGCTTTGAAGGTCACTTCGCCCGTCAGTTTATCGGGAACGGCGAGATAAGCGGTATTTGTGGTGCCATAACTGTAACCGATGCATTTACCGCCATCACCATCCGAGATAAGGCCATAATAACCCGTGCTATAGTCATCATCGGTATAAATACCGCCTGTGCCAATTAGATACCATCCGTTGCTCAGTCCGTTGCCAGTCTGCCAGCCGGAGACATTGACACCGTCTTTCTGGATGGTGACGCTGTTGAAGTCTTCCGTCAAAGTGGTTTGCGCGGTCATTTGCAGCGCACCTATCAGCGACAAAAGGCATGTGATAAGTAGTTTTCTCTTTCTCATAAGATTAATAATTATTAGGTTTTTGATGATAATTGTCACAATTTAAGAGACCAATTAGATATAATGTGACAAAATTAGTGCTTTTTCTTGAAATTTGCAATTATTTTTAGAAGTTTTTTTATTTGTATAAAAAATCCCCCCGTACATACGCACGAGGGGATATATTGAGAGGTTTATTAGAGCTCGTCGTCCCAGATATTGGTCTGGTTGGCACCGAACTCACCATCATATTCTTCCTCAGTAGGCGTAATATCCTGCTGGTCTTTGGTCGGGTCGAATTGCGTCTGTTCAAGCAGTTCGCTGCTCTCAACTTCAAAGTGTTTCAGTTCGGGGCAGATATATTCTTTTTTCATCGTTTCTCAGATTTTTATTATTTCACAATCACTTTCTTGCCGTTCTTCACGTACACGCCAGACTTCAACGAACGGGTGTTCATCTTACGTCCACTCAGGTCATACACCTCGCCGTCGGCGGTTACACCCAGTTCAACAGCCTCGATGCTGTTGACCACGCCACCGTCAGAGAAGTTGGCCACGGGAGCCTGAGCACCTTCGGGCAGTTCGAAGAAAGCACGGAAGCCTTTGATAGATGCATTGCTTCCACCCTTGGCGATGCGTCCGGTAGTAGGCACGACACCATACTTGCCAGCCATGTTGGGAGCCTCCACGGGCACGTAAGTTCCCTGGAAGGTTGCACCGTTGATGGACACTTTCAAGTCTTCGGCTGAATCGCTGGTTCGGAAGTTGGTCACATCGTTGAAGACAACCTGGCTCATTGCCTCAGTAGCATAGAGCACATAGGGAGTCTGTGCATTGAGTGAAGTGACGCTGTTGAAGTTCATCGCTCCGTCGGTATAGCCGCTGAACTCATAAGCCTTGGCATTCTCACCAAAGACGGTGAGGTCGCTAACAGCGAAGGGCAGAATGATGGTGTTCCAGCCAGCTTTCAGCATGTAGTTGAGCACCACGACAGGATAACTTCCGAAGTTGGTGAAGTCGTCTAATGTGCCAACAGTCTCGTCAAGAGCGGGTGCGGGCACGACGCTGATTTCCACCTCGTCGGAATTGAACGAAGGACCGTCCTCAAGAATTTGCATCAAGAAGGAAGCAGGACCTGTAACGCCAGCATCCTCGAAAGTGACGGGGATAGTGACGGTCTTCTCTTCGCCGGCAGCCAGTTGAATCTCCTCGGTGCCATAGCCAATCTCACCCACGGCAAACATCACGCTGACGGTCTCGTCCTTGCCAGCCAGTTCCTTAAGCGTCACACTCACCTCGGTCTCCACATACTGGTTGAAAGTAGCGGGGATGACGTAAGAAGAGACAGCGATATCGTGGTCTTTTGTAACGGGTTTGAAACCATAGAAGTTGTCAAGCATAGCGTATGTGCCTGTGAAACGGAGGTAATAATTTCCATCAGCAGGAGCTGTGAACGTAATCGTTCCAGAAGCAGTATAACTGGCAACACCCTCTTCGATGGTGTTCCATGTAGCACGGTCGTCGTTCGTATATTCGATGGTAAGGGGTTCATCATCATACTGCATACCAATGTAGAAAGACAACTGGTCACCAGCTTTTGCCTCAAGATACGGGGTAGTCAGAGCCTTCGGATTGTTATAAGAGCTGATAGTAGCCATCATCGTTCCATTACTTCCAGATGCAGTAGGTGTAGAAACTTTCCAGCCGCCTTCATTATCCCAACCAGTTGCGAACTCTCCGATTTCGAAGTCTTCTTCCCACACGTTCGGGTCTTTCGCTGTAGCAGAAGCTTCGATAGTCACAGCAGCGGTCTCATTATAAGTCGGAGTAACGGTGATGGTGGCACCGAAGTTGCCATAGTTACCTTCAGTATAGTTGAAAGTCACAGTGAAAGTCTGCGGTTCATCCGTAACGGTAAGCGTAGCGGGTTCCACCACGAACACTTCATTGTCGGATGCGATATTGACAACCATTTCACCCGTACCGGTGTTGGCCACGGTATAAGTCTTAGACACAACAGCGGTCACTTTGCCGAAATCAGCATTTTCTGCCGGGGTCACCTCCATGGCAGGAGCATTGTTGTCCAGTTTGAATCCTTCGAAATTGTCAAGGTCATAATCACCATTGACAAAACGGAACTGATAAGAACCTGCTTCCAATCCGGAAATCGTGTAGGTCTGCCAATCGCTGTCGGACGTATAAGATGCGTCAGCATACAGTTGAGTCCATTCGCCGCCATCCTTCTTATATTCGATAATCATCTTGTCATAGTCGCGTTTGTAGTTGAAAGTCAACTCGTCGCCAGCTACAACCGTCAGCGCAGGAGTAGTGAGGTAATACTTGGTGCTACCATAAGCATACTTACCATGAGCCACACCGTCGCTGAACGACCAGTTGGCATCGGCAGTCCAACCCTCAGGCAGTGCGTTGCCTTCGAAATCCTCTGTCCACACGTTGGGATCCTGCACGATAGCAGAAACAGCGATTGTCTGTGCCTCGCCAGCATTAGGAGTGACCGTGATGGTAGCGGCGTGGGGTCCGTAGGCTTCAGCATCGTAGGCATAGGTGACGGTGAAGGTAGCGGTAGCACCCTCTGCCACAGTCACAGATGCGGGAGCCACGGTGAAGTCGGCATTGTCAGATGCGATGGTTGCTGTGAGTTCAGCATCGCCGGTATTGCTGACGGTGATGACCTGCTCAGCATCAGCGGTCACTTTACCGAAAGCAACAGTAGTCATGTCCAAGCTCATGATGGGAGCCGGAGCCTTGTAGGTACTGGTCAGGCTGATGACATAAGGGCTGTTGGCGTCATCAGATGTGATGGTCAGATCACCGGTGGCATCCTCATCAGGAGTAGCTACGGTCAGAGTAGCAGAACCAGAACCGGCAATCGTAGTGAGGTTTGCGCCCTCTGTGATTGTGAAGCCGCCAGTCACTTCGATAGAAGAAATATTGAGGTCGGCTAAACCGCGGTTGTTGAGCGTGAAGGTTTTAGTCGTTCCGGCAGCCACATGACCAAAGTCATAGGTGTCGCCACAAGCATAACCTTCAACTGCGAGTTCAGCATTTTCAGACTGCTGATATTGAGTATAAGTCACGTCATCAATAGCGGCATAGTTGAGCACGATAGCCAGCTGAGTGCCATTGGCCACATTGAAGCTGTATTTGCTCCACGTCGGAGTGGAAGAAGTATACATCGAACCGGTGGTGTAGAGTTGTTCGCCCAGTCCGCTTCCTGTGTATTCATAAACGACCACCGTGCTGGCATAACTCTTGTTGTATGCTCTCGCATAGAACTCGAAAGTGCCCTCCACGGCTTCTGTGATGACGTAATTGGCTGTGGTTGACTTAGAAGAAGTCCACAGTCCATAACCAGACCTTGCGCGGGTGTCATCGTTCGTCACATCACCAACGAGACTCCATCCTTCAGGAAGCCCCACATTCTTGTCGAATGTGGCGGTCAGCGTTTCCGCTTTCACTTGCGTCACACCCGTCATTAAGAGCATGAGTGCAAATAACAGATAAAATTTTCTCATAAATGTTGTTTTTGTTATTTTGATTGTAATTGAAATTATTTCACGCGAAAATATAAGTTTTTTCAGACGCTCGGGTACTATTAACCCCATAAGTGGCGCAAAATTACTACAACTACCTTAAATATGAAAATTATGCCATTTCATTTCTGACAATTTGCCGTATTTATAAAAAAATGGCGGATTTAAAGGGGGCAAGGGGCGGGGGCAAGGGGCAAGAGATATGCAGCCAATGGGAGGTAAGGGGCGGGACCAGGGCGAAACACCCCCTTTTCAGAATATGATTTGAAACTACAAATAAAAAATAAATAGGTGAAAAAACTTGGTGGTTACAATAAAAAACCATATCTTTGCACTTTGTATGGTGAAGAACGTACTACTAACAAGAATATCCAAACGTTTAACTTTAATAAATACTAACTTATGATGAAAAATCTACGATTTCTATGGATGCTGCTACTCATGGCAGTAGCAGGTCCGACATGGGCAACCGACGAGGTTTTCACACTCACATCCGATTTAGGCATTGCCAGTAGTGAAGTGGTGGAAAGCGTCGAAGGTACGAGTATGACACTGACATTTGATCAAGGAGCAAACAGCAGCAATGCCCCTAAGTATTACAGCACAGGCGATGCCGTACGTTTGTATGGCGGCAACACCCTGACCATCACCCCGACAGCCGAATCGACCATTTATATCACCAAGGTGGTTTTCGAAAGGGGTTCTGGTGACAGCGGTAAAGCATTGATTGCCAGCACTGGCAAAATGACCGGCGACACGTGGGAGGGCTGCTCTAATGGCGGTAACATCACGTTCACAGCCGATGGAACTACAGGGCATGTACGCATCGCCAAGGTCACGGTGACTTACAACACCGATGGCTGCCCTGAGCCGACAGTGGAGACCACCGAGTTCATGCCCACATTCTCGCCTGAACCTAGCGAGGTAGAGGCAGGTACTGCGGTGACCATCACTGCCAACGACGAGTGGATCATCAGTTCCTATCTTCTCGATCTACCGGATGAGACTGCTATCGAAGTCAATGGGAAAACTGCGACTGTGACCCTCACAGAGTCCTGCACAATCACTGTGTACGGCTACAACACGCTTGACGAGTCAACAGCCGCAACGGAAGCGCAATATACCGTGGCAGAGGAAAAGCCTGAGGCCACGTTCGTGCTCACTGCAGCCAAACAAGGATATGAAAACGCTCAAGATGTGGCTTCCGTGACCAGCGACAATGGTGAAATGACACTGAGTTTCAGTAGCGGAAAATATTACACCACTGGCGATGCCGTGCGCGTGTATGGCGACGGCACAATGACCGTGGCACCTGCCACCGGCACTGCGGCCACCATCACCAAAATCGTCATTACACGCGGCAGCGGTGACAACGGCAGCAAGCCATTCTCTGCCAACATAGGTGATATGGATGGCGACACATGGACCGGCGAGGCCGGCAGCGTGACCTTCACCGCAGCAAGCGGCAACGGACATATACGTGTTCAGACCGTGGATGTGACCTACACCGTGGGAGAGGCACCTCCCGTGGTGACGACCGAATTCAACCCCACCTTCTCGCCTGAACCGGGTGAGGTGGACAAGAACACCGAAGTGACCATCACCGCCAACGATGAGTGGGACCTCTACTTCTATACCCTCAACGGCGATCAATACGTGTTTGACAACAACGTGCAATCTGCCACGGTGACCATTACCGAGGACAGCGAACTGATTGTCTGCGGTAGGAATACGCTCGACCCCTCACTCGATAGCAATGTCGTGACAGTGAACTATACCGTCAACCCCGACTCACCCGACTATGTGACGGTGACACTGCCTTACGAGGAGTCGCTGGTCAGTGACCAAGGCAAATTCGTGGTTGAAGGCGACGCCTGTTGGAACTTCAACAGCTACGGGGCTGTGGCTTCGAAGAAGAATGTCACCTCATGGCTCGTATCACCTCTGGTTGACGCTGAAGATGTGACTGAAGCCATTACACTGACCTTCGAGCACCAAGGCCGCTTCTTCACCACACCTTCCGAAGAAGCTACACTTTGGGTGAGAGAAGCAGGCGGCGACTGGGAACAGCTCGCAATTGAATACCCGGAAGCCTTTACCGGAACCAAATGGACCACATTCTCCGAGGTAACTGTTGATTTGTCTGACTATGCCGGCAAGACCTTCCAAATTGGATACCAATACACCAGCACTGAAACCAGCTACGGCGGATGGGAAATCAAGAATGTGAGCATCGTGGCAGGCGAGCCTGTTGTGAAAGAGGATGCCAACCTGAGCTACGACGTAGAGAACTTCACCGCTACCATCGGCGAGGAGAATGACTTCCCCGCGCTGAACAACCCCAATGACCTGGATGTGACCTACCGCTCCACTAATACCAGCGTAGCCACAATCGATGAAGAAGGCAACGTCGAACTGCAGGCAGCCGGACAGACCACCATCATTGCAGAGTTTGCCGGCGACGAAGCCTACAACGAGGGTTCTGCCAGCTATTTACTCGTGGTGAAAGAGCAAGTGATTGCAGGCACAGACAAGTATGAGTTGGTGACCGACGTGAGAACCTTAGCTGCTGAAGACGAGATTATCATCGTGGGTACGGCCGACGAAGAGAACTTCTTCGCCATGAGCACCACGCAGAACGCCAACAACCGTGCTGCCAATGCCGTGGAGATTGAGGACGACGGCACCATCATCCCGGGCAGCGATATTCAGATCTTCACATTGGAAGAGGGTGAACTGGGCTTCGCCTTCTATACAGGTAGCGGTTATATCTATGCCGCCAACAGTAGCAGCAACTGGCTCAGAACCGAGGCAGAGGCAGACGACAACGCTTATGCTACCATTGACATCGATGATGAGAACGGCGAGGCCACCATCGTGTTCCAAGGCAGCAACACACGCAACCACATGCGCTTCAACACCAACAACGGCAATCCGGTGTTTGCCTGCTATGCTGAGTCATCGTCAATCAAGAACATGCCACGTATCTACCGCAAGGTGACAGAGGAAGAGTTCACCTACGACGTGACGCTGAGCAAATATGGCCTGGGAACCTTCTATTGGAGCGACAAGGCATTCTTGCTGCCCGAAGGACTGTCTGCAGCCACCTACACCTACGATGCAGCCACCAAGAAAGTGAGACCCAATGTGACCTACGCTGCCGGCTCTTCTATCCCCGCCGATGAGGCTGTAGTATTGAAGGGTGAGGCCAGTGCAACCTATACACTGACCGAGGCTAAAAAGGCGGAGTCGGAGAAAGACGCTGACAACCGTCTGAAAGGTCTTGACGAAGAAGGCTCAGTGGAAATCCCCACAGCTGTGTTTAAGTATTACTGGCTCGGTGCTAAGGACGGTGTTCCCGGATTCTACTATGGTGCTGCCAACGGCGCTCCCTTCACGCTGGGTGCCCACAAGGCTTTCCTCGCACTCTCTGAGAATGAGGCTGCCGAAGCAGTCGGATTCGAGCTCTTCGATGTGAACGCCATCAACGCTCTCGAGAATACGGAGAACGGCACTAACGATGCCATCTACAACCTCAACGGCCAGAAGGTGAACAAGCAATACAAGGGCGTGGTCATCATCAACGGCAAGAAACAAATCCGCAAGTAAATAATAACCCTATCATCCCCCACCCTGCCCACAGGGTGGAGGATGGATAAAAAAGCTATCACAATTATGAAAAAATATATTCAACCCGCTGTCAAGCGCATCATGACGGAGCGTTTCTGCGATGGCAATGATATTATGCCCGAAATCTCTGTTTACAACCAAGAGGGCGACGAGGGCGGTTTCGCCAACGAGAACAGTATCTTCGAAGAAGAGACCAACGCCTACAACAAGAACCTGCGCCACCTGAACGTGTGGGAGAGATAAAAGGAGGAAGACATAAAATGAGGTGAAAAGAAACACCCCGTCTGGATGATCCAGACGGGGTGTTTCTTTGATAAGCCTCCCTCTACCCTCGCTATTCTCCCTTATGCTTCTCCTTTCCCGAAGGGATTGATGGTGCGGGGCTGACGGTTGGGCAGTTCGATGCGGCCGAACTCCTGCTCGTACTTCACGATGTTCTCCTGTAATGCCATGGCAAGCCGTTTGGCATGCTCAGGGGCAAGGATGACACGACTGCGCACCATGGCCTTGGGTACGCCCGGCATCATCTGCGCACAATCGACGATAAACTCTGAGCTGGTGTGTGAGATGATGGCGAAATTGGAATAGACACCCTGCGCCATTTCAGGGGTCACTTCTATCTGCAACTGATTGCCTTGTGGTTTCTGATTGTCCATAATGATATTGATGATTGAAGAATAATTATCTGTGTGGTCAGTGTGACCGGAATAAATAGTTTGACTATTTGACTTAGTCAAGAAATTAAGGGGAGCAAAAATTTTTGCTCCCCTTAATGATTAGTCATAGTCAGTGACTGTCTGTCGGTTGGCGAGATTGCGCTCGTGCTCTTCGAGCGACTCAACCTTGATGTTCTCCCACTGACGCAGACCGGTGCCGGCAGGGATGAGGTGACCGCAAATCACGTTCTCCTTCATGCCCTCCAGGTAATCGACCTTGCCACGGATGGCAGCCTCGTTGAGCACCTTCGTCGTCTCCTGGAAGGAGGCCGCCGACATGAAGCTCTTGGTCTGCAACGCAGCACGGGTGATACCCTGCAAAATCTGCGTGGAGATAGCGGGACGCACATCACGCACCTGCACCAGACGGAGGTCGCGGCGCTTGAGCGATGAGTTCTCGTCGCGCAACTTACGGGCAGAGATAATCTGATCCTTACGGATGTTCTCACTGTCGCCCGCGTCGATGACATATTTCTTACCCCAGATGCGGTCGTTCTCCTCAGCGAAGTCGAGTTTATCGACCACCTCCTGCTCGAGGAACGTGGTATCGCCCGGCTCGATGATTTGCACCTTGCGCATCATCTGACGTACGATGATTTCGAAGTGCTTGTCGTTGATTTTCACGCCTTGCAAGCGGTACACATCCTGCACCTCGTTGACGATATACTCCTGCACCGCCGTAGGACCTTTGATGGCCAGGATGTCGTTGGGCGTGATGACACCGTCGGAAAGCGGTGTACCGGCACGCACAGCATCATGCTCCTGCACCAGGATCTGTTTCGAGAGCGACACGAGGTATTTGCGCTGGTCGCCAGCCTTTGAGGTGACGATAATCTCGCGGTTACCACGTTTCAGACGACCCAAGGTCACCTCACCGTCGATTTCACTCACCACAGCGGGATTCGACGGGTTACGAGCCTCGAAGAGCTCGGTGACACGCGGCAGACCACCGGTGATATCACCACCCTTGGCCACATTACGCGGAATCTTCACCAATGTGGTACCCGTCTTCACTACCTGTCCGTCTTCCACGACCACGTGTCCGCCAACAGGGAAGTTATACGTACCCACCACGTCGCCGTTATCGTTGACGATATCGCAAGTAGGCACACGGTTACGGTCTTTCGAGTCGATGATAATCTTCTCGGTCAGACCCGTTGTCTCGTCGGTCTCAGCCTTAAAGGTGACGTTCTCCACCACATCGTGGAAGCGCAGTGTACCGGCATATTCGGTGACGATGACCGCATTGAAGGGATCCCACTTGGCAATGAGGTCGCCTTTCTTCACGGTGTCGCCATGGCCGAAATAAAGTGACGAGCCATAGGGCACACCCAGAGTGGAGAGCACGATACCTGTATTGGGGTCGATGAAACGCACCTCGGAGAGTCGGCTCACCACCATCTGGCATTCTTTCTCACCCTCGCCGTTATCCTCCGTGAAGGGCACGGTACGCAGTTCGTCGAACTCCAGTTTAGCGTCGTTCTTCGCCACAATCGAGGCGTTGGCAGCAGCGTTGGCAGCCACACCACCGGCGTGGAACGTACGGAGGGTCAGCTGAGTACCCGGTTCACCGATAGCCTGTGCGGCAATGACACCCACAGCCTCGCCCATCTGCACCATTCGTGATGTAGCCAGGTTGCGGCCATAGCATTTCATACACACACCCTTGCGGCTCTCGCAGGTGAGCACCGAACGGATTTCCACGCTCTCGATGCCTGCGTCTTCGATGGCCTGTGCCACCGACTCCGTGATTTCGTCGCCGGCTGCCACAATAAGTTCAGCGGTATGTGGGTTGACGATGTCATGCACAGACACACGTCCTAAGATACGCTCATAGAGAGAGGAGATGACCTCGTCGCCGCTCTTGAGTGCGGTGCAGACGAGTCCGCGGAGCGTACCGCAGTCTTCCTCTGTGATAATCACATCGTGCGACACATCGACCAGACGGCGGGTCAGATAACCAGCGTCGGCCGTCTTCATAGCCGTATCGGCCAGACCCTTACGGGCACCGTGCGATGCGATGAAGTATTCCAGCACCGACATACCCTCCTTGAAGTTGGAGAGGATGGGGTTCTCAATAATCTGCTGTGCCTCGGCACCTGCTTTCTGCGGTTTAGCCATCAGACCACGGATACCGGAGAGCTGTTTGATCTGGTCTTTCGAACCACGGGCACCGGAGTCGAGCATCATGAAGACAGCGTTGAAACCTTGGTCGGCCTCGGTCATCTCCTTCATCAGCACGTTGGAGATGTCGTTGTTGACGTGAGTCCATGTGTCGATGACCTGATTGTAACGCTCATTATCGGTGATGAAGCCCATGTTGTAGTTCTCCGTGATTTGGCGCACCTCTTCGTTACCCTTCTCAATGAGTTTAGCCTTCTCTGGCGGGATGATGATATCATCGAGGTTGAACGACAGACCGGCACGGTAAGCCATGCGGTAACCAAGGTTCTTGATGCCGTCGAGGAACTCGCAGGCCTCAGCGAAACCTACCGACTTGATCACATCGGCGATGATGTCGCGCAGGCTCTTCTTCGAGATCACCTTATTGACAAATCCCACCTCGTCGGGCACGATGCCGTTGACGATGACACGTCCCACAGACGTCTCCACCAGATGGCGGATGGGGTTGTGATGCTCATCGAAGTCATCGACCAGCACTTTCACCTGTGCGTGCAGGTCACAACGTCCGTTGTTGTAGGCGATGATAGCCTCTTCGGGACCGTAGAAGGTCAGACCTTCGCCCTTGGCACCCTGACGGATTTTGGTGATATAGTAGAGTCCGAGCACCATATCCTGCGACGGCACGGTAATAGGAGCACCATTGGCAGGGTTGAGGATGTTGTGGCTCTGCAACATGAGGATTTGCGCCTCGAGGATAGCCTCGTTGCTCAAGGGGAGGTGCACAGCCATCTGGTCGCCGTCGAAGTCGGCGTTGAACGCCGTACAAGCGAGCGGATGGAGTTGGATAGCCTTACCCTCGATGAGTTTGGGCTGGAACGCCTGGATACCCAGACGGTGCAGTGTAGGAGCACGGTTGAGGAGCACGGGGTGACCCTTCATCACATTCTCGAGGATATCCCAGATGACGGGTTCACGGCGGTCAACAATCTTCTTCGCGCTCTTCACGGTCTTGACGATACCGCGCTCGATGAGTTTACGAATGATGAACGGTTTGTAGAGTTCGGCAGCCATGAGTGTGGGCAGACCGCACTCGCCCATCTTCAACTCCGGTCCGACGACGATCACCGAACGGGCAGAGTAGTCAACGCGCTTACCCAGAAGGTTCTGGCGGAAACGTCCCTGCTTACCTTTCAGAGAGTCGGAGAGCGATTTGAGCGGACGGTTGGACTCGCTCTTCACGGCAGAGCCCTTGCGCGAGTTGTCGAACAGCGAGTCAACAGCCTCTTGCAGCATACGCTTCTCATTGCGCAGGATGACCTCGGGAGCCTTGATTTCCAACAGTCTCTTCAGACGTGTGTTACGGATGATGACACGACGGTAGAGGTCGTTGAGGTCGGATGTGGCGAAACGGCCGCCATCCAGGGGCACGAGCGGACGGAGCTCCGGCGGAGTCACCGGGATAATCTTCATGATCATATACTCCGGTTTGTTGATGTCGCTGCTGCTGCGGAAGGCCTCGACCACCTGCAGACGTTTCAGCGCCTCGGTCTTACGTTGCTGCGACGTATCGGTATTGGCACGTCCGCGCAACTCCTCAGCCAGTTTGTCGAGATCCAGTCCGACCAAGAGGTCATAGACAGCCTCGGCACCCATTTTGGCGATGAACTTATTGGGATCGGTATTCTCCAACCGCTCATTCCCTTCGGGCAGTTTATGTTCGAGGATGTCAAAATACTCCTCCTCAGAGAGCAGGTCTAATTGATGCGAGCCGTTGAGTTCGTCTCCTTCGCTGTCTTTCTGACCTTCGAGCACACCGGGCTGGATGACCACATATTTCTCGTAATAGATGATGGCATCCAGTTTCTTGGTAGGCAGTCCGAGCAGATAACCGATCTTATTGGGAAGAGAGCGGAAGTACCAGATATGTGCCACGGGCACCACGAGCGAGATATGTCCGCTCCGCTCACGGCGCACTTTCTTCTCGGTCACCTCGACACCACAACGGTCGCACACGATGCCTTTATAGCGGATGCGTTTATATTTGCCGCAACCGCACTCATAGTCACGTGTAGGGCCGAAAATACGCTCGCAGAAGAGTCCTTCGCGCTCGGGCTTATAGGTACGATAGTTGATCGTTTCGGGTTTGGTCACCTCACCGAAGCTGTTCTTCTGAATCTCTTCAGGCGAAGCCAGGCTGATGGTGATCTTGTTGAAGTCTTGCGAAACCTTATTATCTTTCTTAAAAGCCATGTTGTATTATTTTTTTTCGAGTTTGACACTTAAGCCGAGACCACTGAGTTCGTGGAGAAGTACGTTGAGAGATTCGGGGATGCCCGGTTTCGGCATCGGTTCGCCTTTGACGATTGCCTCGTAGGTCTTGGAGCGTCCGACGACATCGTCCGACTTGACGGTGAGGATTTCCTGCAGCACATGCGAAGCGCCGAAGGCCTCGAGAGCCCAGACCTCCATCTCACCGAAGCGCTGTCCGCCGAACTGTGCTTTACCACCGAGGGGCTGTTGCGTGATGAGCGAGTACGGGCCGATGGAGCGTGCGTGCATCTTATCTTCGACCATGTGTCCGAGTTTGAGGAAGTAGGTGATACCCACGGTGGCGGGCTGGTCAAAGCGCTCGCCCGTCTCACCATCATAGAGGTAAGTGGAGCAGAGGCGCGGCAGTCCGGCCTTGTCAGTCCATTCAGACAGGTCTTCGAGTTTGGCACCGTCGAAGATTGGTGTAGCGAATTTCACGCCGAGTCGCTTGCCGGCAGCACCGAGGATGGCCTCGAAAATCTGTCCGAGGTTCATACGCGAAGGCACACCGAGCGGGTTGAGCACGAGGTCCACTGGACGTCCGTCCTCGAGGAACGGCATATCCTCCTGACGCACCACCTTCGATACGATACCTTTGTTACCATGTCGTCCGGCCAGTTTGTCGCCCACGCCAATCTTACGTTTCTTCGCCACATAGACCTTCGCCATCTGCAGGATGCCAGAGGGCAGTTCGTCGCCGATAGAGATGGCGAACTTGCGGCGTTTGAGTTCAGCGTCGAGCAGTTTGTATTTGCGCAGATAGTTCATCACAAGCACAGAGATCAGCTCGTTGGTGTGATCGTCGCTGGTCCAGCCACCGGTCTGAATGCCCTCGTAGTCGAGGTTCTTGAGGTTGATGGCGGTGAACTTGCTGCCCTTGGTGATGATTTCGGTGCCGGAATAGTCTTTGACACCTTGCGACACATAACCTTCGGTCAGAGTGAGCAGTTTGTCGACCAGAATGTCCTTCAGGTCGTTGTTCTTAGCCTCGTATTCATCGTCGATTTTAGCCAGAATAATCTTGTCCTGTTTCTTCGACTCACGTGTCTTGACGGCACGGGAGAAGAGTTTCTTGTCGATGATGACACCGCTGAGCGACGGATTGGCTTTAAGAGACGAGTCTTTCACATCGCCGGCTTTGTCGCCGAAGATGGCACGGAGCAGTTTCTCCTCGGGCGAGGGATCGCTCTCTCCCTTCGGTGAAATCTTACCGATGAGGATGTCGCCGGGTTCGACGCGTGCGCCGACGCGGATGACACCATTCTCATCCAAGTCTTTTGTAGCCTCTTCGCTCACATTGGGAATATCGGCGGTGAACTCCTCCATACCACGTTTGGTCTCGCGCACGTCGAGCGAGTACTCGTCCACATGCACCGAGGTGAGCACATCTTCGCGCACCAGGCGTTCAGACAGCACGATAGCATCCTCGTAGTTGTAACCCTTCCACGGCATGTAAGCCACGAGGAGGTTGCGTCCGAGTGCCAGTTCGCCATTTTCGGTGGCATAACCCTCGGTGAGGATTTGACCTTCGTGCACGCGCTCCCCTTTCTGACAGATAGGACGCAGGTCGATGGTCATATTCTGGTTGGTACGGCGGAACTTAGGTATGCGGTACTCTTTGAGAGCGGGTTCGAAGCTGACGAACTCTTCCTCCTCCGTACGGTCGTAGAGGATGCGGATGGTGGTGGCGTCAACATATTCGATGACACCCTCGCCTTCGGCCACGATCATGGTGCGAGAGTCTTCGCACACCTGTTTCTCCAGACCGGTGCCCACGATAGGAGCATCGTTGTGGAGCAGAGGCACAGCCTGACGCATCATGTTACATCCCATCAGGGCGCGGTGACCATCGTCGTGCTCAAGGAAGGGGATGAGTGCAGCCGACACAGAGGCGATCTGCTGCGGCGACACATCCATCAAGCCCACACGCTCGGGTTCAACCACGGGGAAGTCGGCATCCAAGCGGCATTTCACCACGTCGCGAACGAAGCTGCCATCCTCGCGGAGGGGAGCATTACCCTGTCCGATGATGACATCCTGTTCCTCTTCGGCAGTGAGATAGACCACCTTGTCGTTGTCGAGGTTGACCACCTTGTCGGTGACCTTGCGGTACGGTGTCTCGATGAATCCGAGTTCGTTGATGGTGGCATAGACGCAGAGCGACGAGATCAGACCGATGTTAGGTCCTTCAGGGCTCTCGATGGGGCACAGACGTCCGTAGTGAGTATAGTGGACATCGCGCACCTCGAATCCTGCACGCTCACGCGACAGTCCGCCGGGTCCGAGAGCAGAGAGACGGCGTTTGTGAGTGACCTCAGCCAGCGGGTTGGTCTGGTCCATGAACTGCGACAGCGGGTTGGTGCCGAAGAAGGAGTTGATGACGCTGGAGATGGTCTTTGCGTTGATGAGGTCGGTCGGTGTGAACACCTCATTGTCGCGCACGTTCATGCGCTCACGGATGGTGCGGCTCATACGTGCCAGACCGATAGAGAACTGGTTGGCCAACTGCTCACCCACAGTGCGCACGCGGCGGTTGGAGAGGTGGTCGATATCATCGACGGTAGCGTTGGAGTTGACCAGCTGTATGAGATATTTGATGATTTCAATAATGTCCTGCTGGGTGAGGATACGTTTGTTGGGGTCGATATCGAGGTTCAACTTTTTGTTGATGCGATAGCGTCCCACTTCGCCGAGGTCGTAACGTTTGTCGGAGAAGAAGAGGTTCTGGATGACCTCGCGAGCCGAAGCGTCGTCGGCAGGCTCCGCGTTGCGCAGTTGGCGGTAGATGTATGCCACAGCGTCTTTCTCGGTCTTACAGGTATCCTTGGCGAGCGTGTTGAAGATAATGGCATAGCGGTTGGCCGTCTCGTCGTCCTTGTGGACAGTGATGGTCGGCGTTCCGCTGTCGAGAATCTGTTCCACGTTCTCTTGTGTGATGATGACTTCACGGTCCATAATGACCTCGTTGCGCTCGATGGACACCACCTCGCCGGTATCTTCATCGACGAAGTCTTCGGTCCAGCTCTTGAGCACCTGACCGGCGAGTCTTCTGCCCACCATCTCCTTCATATTCTTTTTGGTGACCTTCACCTCTTCGGCCAGGTCAAAAATCTGAAGGATGTCTCTGTCGGACTCAAAACCGATGGAACGCAACAATGTGGTAACAGGCAATTTCTTCTTACGGTCGATGTAGGCGTACATCACATTATTGATGTCGGTAGCGAACTCAATCCACGAGCCTTTGAAGGGGATGATACGTGCGGAGTAGAGCACGGTGCCGTTGGAGTGAATGCCCTGTCCGAAGAACACGCCCGGCGAGCGGTGCAGCTGCGACACGACCACGCGCTCAGCACCGTTGATGATGAACGTGCCGTTTGCGGTCATATAAGGGATGGTGCCAAGGAAGACATCGGATGTGACGGTACCGAAATCCTCATGGTCGGGGTCGGTACAATAGAGTTTCATCTTAGCCTTGAGGGGCACGCTGTAGGTCAATCCGCGCTCCAAGCACTCTTCGATAGAGTATCTGGGCGGGTCGATGTAGTAGTCGAGGAATTCGAGCACGAAATTGTTTCTCGTGTCGGTAATGGGGAAGTTCTCGGCGAACACCTTATACAATCCGTCGTTTTTCCTGAGCTCTGGAGGAGTGTCCAACTGCAAGAAGTCTTTGAACGACTTCAACTGCACGTCGAGGAAGTCCGGTGTGGGCATCGGATTCTTGACGGTAGAGAAATTGATTCTGTTGTCAACGATTTTAGAAGCCATTTACGATATTTGGAATTGATGGTTTTCTGTTTGAGACACAAAAAGGTTAAGAATCTCAGACTGTGAGATCCTTAACCATGTTTTATCAAGTCAGCGGGCAGAGACAACTCTCTGCCCCTCGGAGAGAAATCGGTATTATTTCAGCTCGATCTTAGCGCCTTCAGCCTCGATAGCCTTCTGCAGGTTCTCAGCCTCAGCCTTAGAGAGACCCTCTTTGAGCACTGAGGGAGCGCCGTCGACGAGGTCTTTAGCCTCTTTCAGACCCAGACCGCAAGCCTCTTTCACAGCCTTCACGACCTTCAGTTTGTTAGGACCGATCTCTGCGAGGACCACGTTGAACTCGGTCTTCTCTTCAGCAGCGGCTTCAGCGCCACCGGCAGCGGGGCCGGCAGCCACAGCGACAGCTGCAGCAGCGGGTTTGATTCCATACTCCTCTTCGAGGACTTTTGCCAACTCGTTAACTTCTTTTACTGTCAAATTAACCAATTCTTCAGCAAGTACTTTGATATCTGCCATTTTATTTATAAAAATTTAATTGTTTTGTAATGTTAATGTTTGTGACTTTTGAGTGAATTACTCAGGACGCTCGCCTAAAGTCTTCAGCACACCATGGATAGTGTTTGCGCCTGACTGGAGAGCAGAAACCACGTTCTTGACCGGCGATTGCAGCAGAGCCACGATGTCGGCGATAACCTCGTTCTTGCTCTTGAGAGAAGCAAGTTCTTCCAGTTTGTCAGCACCAACGAAGAATCCTTCCTCAGCGTATGCAGCCTTGAGTGCGGGGATTCCCTCTTTGGTGTATTCCTTGAGCATTCTTGCAGGTTCATTCGCTGTCTCGGTGAAGAGTACAGCCGTATTGCCTTTGAGGGCTCCATATAAGGGTGAGAAATCAATGTTGGAGGCTTCGAACGCCTTGTGGAGCAAGGTGTTCTTCACAACCACCATTTTGATGTTACTCTTGAAGCACTTACGACGGAGTTTAGAAGTGTTCTCAGCATTCAGTCCGGTCACATCGACCAGGTAGAAATGCGGATACTGCTTCAGTTTCTCGCCCAGTTCTACAATGATAGTATCTTTTACTTCTTTCTTCATTTTTTCTTAGTGCATTAGCATTATTCAACAGACTTCGGGTCAACTTTGATACCCAAGCTCATCGTACTCGAAAGATAGATACTCTTGATATATGTACCCTTAGCAGCAGCGGGTTTCAGTTTAATGACAGTAGCGATAAACTCCTTAGCGTTCTGATACATCTGTTCGGGTGTGAACGTGATTTTGCCGATAGAGGTATGGATGATACCTGTTTTGTCGACCTTGAAGTCAATCTTACCTTGTTTTACTTCTTTCACTGCCTTAGCGACGTCCATGGTCACAGTACCACTCTTGGGGTTAGGCATCAAGCCACGGGGACCGAGTACACGACCCAGCGGACCTACCTTACCCATGCATGAGGGCATTGTGATAATCACATCAACATCTGTCCATCCACCCTTGATCTTTTCGATATATTCATCGAGACCAACATAATCAGCACCAGCTTCTTTGGCAGCAGCTTCGGCATCGGGTGTGCAGAGCACGAGCACGCGCGTGACCTTACCAGTACCATTGGGGAGTGACACAACGCCACGCACCATTTGGTTGGCCTTACGCGGGTCAACGCCCAGACGCACATCGATATCCACGGAAGCCTCGAACTTAGTGGTGGTAATCTCCTTCACCAGTTCGCAAGCCTCACGCAAAGTATAAGCCTTCCCTGCTTCAATCTTATCAGCTACTGATTTTTGATTTTTTGTCAGTTTACTCATTTTTTAATTGAAGTTTATGATTTATTTACCGGGGAAGTCACCTTTGACAGTGATACCCATACTTCTTGCTGTGCCGGCAATCAGCTTCATAGCAGACTCTACGGTGAAACAGTTGAGGTCAGTCATCTTATCCTCAGCGATAGCGCGCACCTGGTCCCAAGTCACAGAAGCGACTTTCTTACGGTTGGGCTCAGAGCTTCCGCCCTTCACTTTGGCAGCCTCCAAGAGCTGCACAGCTGCAGGAGGAGTCTTGATGACAAAGCTGAAAGACTTGTCGTTATAATAGGTGATAACGACAGGAAGGATCTTACCAGCCTTATCCTGTGTTCTGGCGTTGAATTCCTTGCAGAATCCCATGATGTTGATACCCTTAGAACCGAGAGCCGGTCCCACTGGAGGTGAAGGATTCGCAGCGCCACCTTTAATCTGTAATTTGATTAATCCAGCAA